>JAFZWX010000056.1 GCA_017617145.1 Treponema sp.
ATTATTATATTTGATACGAATATTTCTTTGGAGGCACATAATGGCTGGAGCTAGTAAAAACTCTCGTACTACTGTTGCAACACACAAATTCATTTGCCCTGACTGTGGTGGCGAAATCATAATGAAAACTATTATGGATAATGGCAGACTTAAGAATCAGGCTGAATGCCAGAAATGTAAACGTGTAGAAAGACGTCCAAAAGATTTTAAATAATACTTAAAATAAATATACATTTTTGGGGAAAGGAGTTGTTCAAAAGAACGACTCCTTATTTTTTTGCCCTTCGACAGGCTCAGCTCCCCTAGCGTTCTGACAGCGGCTTTTTTCGCCATTCTACAAGCTGCTGTTCAATAAGAGCTTTGGCTTCGTCTAAAAGCTTGTTACATTCTTCCTTTCCGTTTGGACAATCATAAACCTTTAAAACTTTAAGTCTGTAGCTTCCTTTGTGAATATTTTTTAAAAGACCTTTTAAATCCGCAATCCGCCAGCCGCCGTCTATAGCACACACTACTACAGGAAGTTGGCTTGCTTCTGTTAATGTTCTGAAGCCTGCTGTATAAAACTTCTGGACAGTTCCATCACGAGACCTTGTGCCTTCAGGAAACAATACCGGCACAAGATTCTGTTCTTTTGAGCGTACACCAAAATCAGAAATTAATTTTACAGATTCAAGCGGGCGAACATTTCGTGGAATTAAACAATGCTCCTGCGATTTTAGCATTGGTGAAACAAGAGGCACGCCCTTTCCTAGTGCATCCTTTGCAATAAAACGAAGGTCAACCTCCGGCATAAAACGCATAAAAGCAGGAATATCAAAAAGACTCTGATGATTACATATAATCAAAAATTGCTTTGGAAGATCTTTCTTTGATTCTTCATAACCGAAAAACTGAAACTGATCAATTTTATGAAGAATTCCAAAAACTCCAATAGAAACTTTTTTTACACAAAAATCCGAAAGTTTTTTACACGCTTTTTTGGAAAAAGGATAAACCAGAGCCAGTATAAATGAATATGGTATTAAAAATAAACCAAGCAAAAAAAATGTAATAAAATTACGCATATTAATTCCAACTAATAGTAATGTTCTCCCATGAGAAATGCTTTCGGACAACAGAAGGAAGTTGTCCGAAAGCATTTCTCATTCCGAACATTACTATGTATTTTTCTTATTTTAATATATTTTCATTCAAAAATAAACTGCTTTATTTTTTTTGCCAATTCACCAAGCGGTTCATAGGCTTTTTTGCATTCAGGTATACTTTGAACAAAATTCATTCCGTATCGTTTTTCATAAATACGTCTATCTAAAACTGTTACTACTCCCTTGTCATCAGATCTTCTTATAAGACGCCCAATTCCCTGACGGAATTTAATAACTGCTTCTGGAACACTCATTTCCATAAAAGAATTTCCGCCACGTTTTTCTATTGCTTCAGCTCTTGCAACAAAAACAGGATCATTTGGAACTGTAAAAGGAAGTTTTACAATTATAACCTGACTTAGTGATTCTCCTGGAATATCAACTCCTTGCCAGAAGGAATCTGTTGCAAAAAGAACACTTTCTTTATCATTTTTAAATTTTTCAAGCAGTTTTGAATTATCATCATCACCCTGCTTCATAACAAGACCTGAAAACCCCTTTAACATATGAACAGTTGTGTTGTGTGCACTTCTTAATAATTCATAGGAAGTGAACAAAACAAGTGTACGACCTTCTGCAGCATTAATGAGGCGTGGAATAGCCATTTCTATCCATTGCTGAAACTCAGGCTTATCGGGAAGAGGTGCATCATTTGGAATTGCAAAAAGCATATTTTTATTGTAAGGAAATGGAGAATCAAAGGAATTACAACTTACACGTTCCGGATCGGTATAGCTTATTCCTGTTCTGCTGCACCAGTATTTAAAATCACGACCAGTTCTTAAAGTTGCCGATGTACAGATTACGCTCGACATTTCTTCATAAACACCCATATTCATAAGATTAGAAATATCAAGCGGAGTTTCTGTTAATATTATATAATCTGGATCATCACTTTGGCGTGCAAGGTCAGGAGGCAGGCGCTTTTTTTGGATCCAATATACATTCTGTTTTTTTTCATCCCAAATTGCAAAATTTTTTAAAAGTACAACATAACTGTCCAGTCTGCGTAAAATGATTTTTGCTTCCCAAAAAGGAGCGGCCTCTTTATCGTCGTCTGCTACACCTTCGATTATCACTCGAACAAGATTTGTAAAATCACCAAGTGCCTGTGCAAGTTCTGCAATTTGAACAAGAAAAGGTCCAAATTGTCTTGCAGTTGCTTCATAAAGACGCATTGAATATTCTTGGTTTAAGAGATCTTTTCCTGCAAGTTCAAGATTACTTATTGCGTTTTTTATTTTTGCAGTTAAACCATAGGCTTCCTGAATCTTTTCTTCATTTTTTGAAAAAACTCCAATTGAACAAAGATGTCCAAACTCAGAGGATTTTCTTTTTCTATACATCTGGTTTACAAGTTTAATAAGCTTGAATCTGTTTACACTTTCACTGAAAAAACTTGTTGCAGCATTTTCAATACCATGAGCTTCGTCAAATATAATTCTTCTATATGGAGGAAGAACAGAAGGTTCATCATAACCTATTCCACTCATACGAGATTCAATGTCAGCAAATAAAAGATGGTGATTTACAACAATGATAGATGCAGTTGCTGCCTGTTTACGAACCTTCATAACATAGCATTCATTGAAAAACGGACAGCGCTTACCCATACAGGCATCGCTTTCGGAATTGACCTTTGTCCATGCATTTTCGGAAGGCATAAAAGAAAGATCACTTTTTGAACCGGTTTTAGTTGTTTCTTCCCATTCTGCAATTTTTTTTATTTCTTCAGTTTCATCTTCAAAAAGATCAAGAACAGAAGCTGACTCCATAAGACGGCGTTTACAAATGTAATTCTGCCGGCCTTTCATAAGGATGAACTTTAATTTTTTGCCAATGATTTTTTCTACCGCAGGAATATCTTTTTCGCAAAGCTGCTGCTGAAGGTTTATTGTACCGGTTGAAATAATAACCCGCTCTTTGTTTTGCAGTGCCCACAAAAAAGAAGGTATAAGATATGCATACGATTTTCCAACACCAGTACCAGCTTCAAAAACACCAATATGATTTTGATTAAAAGTTTTTGCTATATTTTTAAGCAGTTCAATTTGAACAGGCCGCTCTTCATAATTGTCAGATATTTTAGCAAGTGCGCCGTCAGCAGAAATATAATTTCCAGCCTCTTCGCAATCTATAAGCGTAATTTCATGAGTCTCTTGACTGTCAGTGTCTTCTATTTGTTCCATTCCCACCACTATCGCGCCCTTCGACAGGCTCAGGGACCGCAGACGCGGACACTTATGATGCAACGCGGACGCGAGCAAACCTAGATCCAGTGCACGAGTTTTGCCGGTTTTTTGCGCAGCAAAAAATGCGAGCCTTCTGCGAGCAAGGCAAACACTCGCAGAAATAAAAAATGCTCACCATAGGTGAGCATTTTTTATTTCATCTCCTAGCAGAATTGAACTGCTGTTGTCGGGATGAAAACCCGATGTCCTAACCACTAGACGAAGGAGACATACAGTAAAAAACTGTTATTAGAATATAACAGAATAAAACTATTTGGTCAATAGTCTTACATGCTCAA
>JAFZWX010000007.1 GCA_017617145.1 Treponema sp.
CCGAGCATGACAGTTATTATGTGTGGACCACCGATTTTGATTCACCTTTCGCTCGACGCACTTAAAAAGCTTGGCTTTAAGGACGAGCAGGTTTTCACAACCATGGAAATGCGCATGAAGTGTGGAATCGGAAAGTGCGGACGCTGCAACATTGGCGACAAGTTTGTCTGCAAAGACGGACCTGTATTTAGCTTTGACCAGTTAGGTGAACTTCCACCTGAGTACTAATAAGGAGAAATAAAATGGCTGAAAAAGAAATGGCTACTATTTATATTTTTGGTAAGAAATACGACGTTCCAGCCGAACTTACCATCATGAACGCAATGGAATATGCCGGCTACCAGCTCAAACGAGGCTGCGGCTGTCGTAACGGCTTTTGCGGTGCCTGTGCAACAATTTACCGCATTAAGGGACAGAACCAGCTGCAGACTTGTCTTGCCTGCTCTAAGAAGGTTGAAAACGATATGTACATCGCAACTCTTCCTTTCTTCCCTCTTGTAAAACAGATTTACGATATCAACAAAATCAAACCAGAGCAGCAGCTTATGATGCAGCTCTACCCTGAGATTTACTCTTGTGTAGGCTGTAACGCCTGTACACGTGCCTGCCCTCAGAGCCTTCAGACAATGCAGTACATTGCCTACGCTCAGCGCGGTGACTTTGCAAAGTGTGCAGACCTTTCATTTGACTGTGTAATGTGTGGCTGCTGTTCAAGCCGCTGTCCTGCAGGAATAAGTCATCCACAGGTTGCAGAACTTGCACGCCGTATCAACGGTAAATACATTCAGCCTGAAGCACAGCATCTTCTTGACCGTGTTGCCGAAATTGATTCCGGTGCATGCGAAGAAGCAATCCAGAAGTTTGTAGCAATGTCTACAGGCGACAAAGAACAGATTAAGAACTTGTACAACACAAGAGATATTGAAAAGTAAGGCGGAGGAAAGATATGTACGGAAATTACCTTGACGATGCTGCGAAAATCGTAGCTGAAAAACGCGATGCAAACATTAAATTTGAACATGCTCGTCTTACTGCAGAAGAAAAAGACGATTTACTTTTGAAGTTCCATCCGGACCGCATTAAGGAACAGTTTACAGAACTTAAGATTGGTCCAAACAAAGGACAGAAGGCTCCGCTTGAACTTGCAGAAATGCTTCAGGCAAAGCCACGCCTTGAACCGGAAAAAATTGATCTTAACCACATTGACTACGAAGCTGACGTACTTGTAATTGGTGGTGGTGGTGCCGGTACTAGTGCCGCAATTATGGCAAGCGAAGCCGGCGCAAAAGTTTTGCTCGTAACTAAGCTCCGTGTAGGTGATGCTAACACAATGATGGCAGAAGGTGGTATTCAGGCTGCAGATAAGCCAAACGACTCACCAGCCCAGCACTATCTTGATGCATTCGGTGGCGGTCACTTTGACGGAAAGCCGGAACTTGTATACACTCTCGTAAACAAAGCTCCAAGCGTAATCAAATGGCTCAACGACCTTGGTGTAGAGTTTGACAAAATGCCTGACGGAACAATGGTAACAACTCACGGTGGTGGTACAAGCCGCAAGCGTATGCATGCATGTAAGGACTACTCTGGTGCCGAAATTATGCGTACACTCCGCGACGAAACCTTTAACCGTGCAGACAGAATTACAGTTGTAGACTTTACAGCCGCAATTGAAATTATTAAGAACGACAAGGGCGAAGCAGCCGGTGCAGTTCTTATGAACATTGAAACTGGTGAAATCCGCATTGCAAAAGCAAAGGTTGTTGTAATTGCAACAGGTGGAGCCGGACGTATGCACTATCAGGGCTTCCCTACTTCTAATCACTACGGTGCTACAGCCGACGGTCTTGTAATGGCATACCGCGCAGGTGCAAAGCTTCTTTACCAGGATTCATTGCAGTATCACCCGACAGGAGCTGCTTACCCGACACAGATTCTTGGAAAGCTTGTAACAGAAAAGGTTCGCTCACTTGGAGCAAAGCTTATAAACAAAGACGGTGAAGTTTACATCCACCCGCTTGAAACTCGTGACGTAAACGCTTCCGGAATTATCCGTGAAGTTCGTGAAGGTCGCGGTGTAAAGAACGACGTACAGGAAGCAGTATGGCTCGACACTCCGATGATCGAAAAAATCCACGGAGAAGGAACAATCCTTAAGTCAATTCCTGCTATGTACAATATGTTCATTAAGTATGGAATCGATATCCGTAAGGAACCAATTCTTGTTTATCCAACTCTTCACTATCAGAACGGTGGTGTAGAAATTAACAAGACCTGCCATACAAACGTTGCAAACCTGCTCGTAGCCGGAGAAGCCTCTGGTGGTGTTCACGGAACAAACCGCCTTATGGGTAACTCTTTGCTCGACGTTGTAGTATTCGGCCGTGAAGCTGGAATTGAAGCCGGCAAGATGTTCAAGGACATTAAGCTTTCCGACAAGCTCAGCCTGCAGCACGTAAAGGATTTTGAAAAGGAACGCGAAGCCGCCAAGATTACAGGCGATGCAGTTTCTCCAAAGATTCTGCCACGCTACACACACGGCAACAAGGAATTTGAAAAAGATATTCCTGGGGCTACACTTTAATTACTCGTCATTGCGAGGAGCGTAGCGACGTAGCAATCCATAATTGTAGATTGCCGCGCTTCGCTCGCAATGACGATTAAATAAACTTTTATATCATTCCCTTAAGCAACTTCTTTCTTTCGTACATTTTTTTATCTGCATGTTTAAAGACTTCTTCAAATGAATCATATTGCGATGAAGAATAAACATCCATTCCACTTGAAATAACTACATCATTTGTTTTCAGATTATCTTCCATCTTTTTTTCAAAATTATTTAAAAGTAATTCACGATTTTTATAATCTTCGCCACGTAAGAATGCTACAAATTCATCTCCACCAATTCTGTAAATTGGACTATGCTTATATATATTACAAATTATCTGTGACGCATCTTTTATATATAAATCTCCAGCTTCATGACCTTTAGAATCATTAATTTGTTTTAAACTGTTTAAATCAAAAACTACAATTCCAAATTCATTTATAAGTCCACAATTAACGGCCTCTTGAATTTCTTTCTGTGCTTCAAGAAAGGCTCGTTTATTTTTTACTCCTGTTAAAGAATCTGTATATGCCATTTTTGTGGTAGTGTTAATTTCTAATTTCTGGAAATTTTCTTTAGAAATATGTTCTTCAAGCTGTTTACGGTAATCTTCCTTTTCATCTTCTAAAACGAATGTATGAATAAGACAGGTTCCGATTAAATAACCGATTGAATAAAATGGAAGAAGTGGAAAAATAGTTTGTAAAATTACAAACAATGTCATAGCAATTCCAAAACCACCTATAGTTCTATGACGCTGCCGCTCCTTTCCTTGAGTGTGAATAGCAAATAAATATACATGAACTGAAGTAATAATAAACATTAATACTTGGAATACATATGCAATATATCTCATAAAACTGGCATGATAGACACAATCAGAATCAAAATAAAATTTTATAGGAGTAAAGAAATTAATTATTAATGCTAAACAATCAAATATAAGATATATCCAGCCAAAATATGAAAGGATTTTTAAAAAGATATTTTTTTCATCCAGAAAATGAATTACATAACGTGTCCACAGAAAAACTGAAACAGACATTGCAACATAATAAATAACTGTATCTGTATAAATTGCTGTAATCAGTTTTGCTTCATAAAGTAATCCCCATAAGGAATCTGTTATATAATATAATGATACTCCATATAAAAACCATCTATACCATTGATTGGAATATTTAGTGTTTTTGTCTTTTTTCAACAGAATATCATAATTTATTATTAAATGTACGACAAAAGATAAAATTGCAATACCTGAATAAGCCATTAATTAACTCCGATTAATGATTAAATATTATACCATATTTCTTACAAAAAACAATGACTTATATAATGCGAAATTCTTTAATAAATAGCATGCCAATTTCTTTAATTATATTTAATTTCTTTACAAATATTAAAGAAATCTATTGAAATTTTACTGAATTTTCTCTAAAATTATATTTATGATTGAATTAACATTATCCCAGTTACTTAGAGAAAAAACAAAAAATAATCCATCTCACGAATTCATGGTTTATGCAGACCGTGATCTTCGATTTACATACGCTCAATTTGATAAACGCGTAGACGATATGGCTTGTGGTCTTTACGCAATTGGTGTTCGAAAAGGTGATAATGTTGGTATTTGGGCAACAAATGTTCCTGACTGGTTAACTTATATGTTTGCCTGTGCTCGTCTTGGTGCAGTAGCAGTTACAGTTAATACTTCCTATAAATCTCATGAACTTGAATATCTGGTAAAACAGGCAGATTTAACTACTTTGTGTCTGTGCGACGGAATAAAGGATTCAAATTATGTCGCAATGATTAAAGAACTTGTACCTGAGCTTGATGAATACGAACGCGGCTGCTTAAAATCAAAACGCTTCCCTTGCCTTCGTAATGTTGTTTTTATGGGACCTGAAAAATTCCGAGGACTTTACTCAACTCCGGAGCTTCTTCTTCTTGGACAACATGTAGATATTGAAATTATTCATAAAATTGAAAGTGAAGTTTCGCAGCATGATGTTGTAAATATGCAGTATACTTCTGGAACAACAGGTTTCCCAAAAGGTGTTATGCTTTCAAGCCACAATATTATTAATGATGGTTTTATTATTGGTGAACGAATGCGATATACCGAAAATGATCGTCTGTGCCTTCTTGTTCCTCTTTTCCATTGTTTTGGTATTGTACTTGGAGTTATGGCAGTTCTTACACATGGAGGAACACATGTTCTTCTTGAAAGCTTTGATCCTCTTGTAGCACTCGCTTCCATTCAAAAGGAAAAATGTACTTCATTATATGGAGTACCAACAATGTTTATTTCCGAATTAAATCATCCTATGTTCAATATGTTCGATATGTCTTCGCTTAGAACCGGTATTATGGCAGGTTCCGGAGTTCCTGTCGAACTTATGAAAACTGTAATTGAAAAAATGCATATGCCCGAAATTACTTCTGTCTATGGTCTTACAGAATCTAGTCCTGGAATGACACAAAGCCACTGGGACGATTCAGTAGAAGTTAAGGCTACAACAGTTGGCGATGCTTTTGAAGGTATAGATGTAAAAGTACTTGACCCTGAAACTGGAAAAGAATGTCCTATCGGAGTTCAAGGTGAAATGTGCTGTCGTGGCTGGAACGTTATGAAGGGTTACTATAAGATGCCCGAAGCAACTGCCGAAACAATAGATAAAAACGGTTATCTTCATTCTGGTGATCTTGGTGTAAAAGACGAAAACGGAAACTTTAAGATTACAGGCCGTATTAAAGATATGATTATCCGTGGTGGTGAAAATATTTATCCTCGTGAAATTGAAGAATTTCTTATTCAGATTCCAGAAATCAAAGATATTCAGGTTGCAGGCGTTGAATCTAAACGTTACGGCGAAATTACAGGTGCCTTTATCATTCTGCACGAAGGAAAAACTCTTACCGAACAGGATGTTATTGAATTCTGCCGCGATAAACTTTCAAAATACAAATGGCCGCAGCTTGTAATGTTTATGGATGAATTCCCAATGACCGGCTCCGGCAAAATCCAGAAGTTTAAATTAACAGAAATCGGTACTAAATACCGCCGTGAAGTTTTGAAAGTCGACGATTAATGAATATTAAATAAATCATCTGTAAGGTTGTGACCGTAGGAGAAAATGCCTGTGAACAACTTCCTTCTGTTGGCTGAAGACTTTTTTCACGAGAGGGAACAACCTTATACATGATTCAATTATTATTTACCTTCAAAAAAAACTATCTTTTTGCGAATTTCCATGATATAATTTAATATTATGGAACGCTGCTTACTTGCTTTAAGTGGAACAGGCAAAAAAGAAGATGATTTTCAAACCTGTTACGAAAAACTTTCATCTCAAAACTGCTCACCAAAAATCATAATCTTTTTTTCAGATTATGATGATTTATGGTATTATGCAAAGCAGCTTAAAGAAAAATTCCCTGAATCAACTTCAATAGGATGCTCAACATGTATTAATTTTTCTACAGAAGGCTACAGTGAAAAAGGCCTTTCTGCAATGGCAATATTCAGCGGAGTTGAATGTTCTTCAAATCTTATTTACGAAGTTTCCCGTCATCCAAAGAATTATAGTAATCATATTCGCGAAGCCTTAAAATCACTCACCTCCACTGACAACACCTGCTGTCTTGAATTTACAACCTCAGGCTTTCGTTGCGAAGAGCTTGTGCTCGATACTTTTGAAGAAATCCTTCGTGGTACAAACATTAAAGTTGGCGGTTCTACAGCCGGAAGCAATATAGACGAAAAAACCTCTGCCGTAGCTCTGAATGGTGATATTTATGTAGAAAGCTGTGCTTTTATATTTATTCATAACCTTCAGGGAAAAGTTCAGTTATATCGCGAAAACTTATTCCGCCCTACTACACATCAGCTTCGCATTACAGATGTAGATTGTGAACAACAGCGAGTTTATGAATTTGACTACAAGCCTGCTGCCGAAGTTTTATGTCATCTTCTGGGAGTTAAAAAAGAAAATCTTTTACAAACACTTAAAACAAATCCAATTGGTCGAATAGAAGGCGAAAACATTCTTATTTCAGAAGCAAAAGAAATTATGCCGGATGATTCTATTACATACTATACACGCCTTTATAATATGACCCGTGTAATGCTTTTGGAAATTGACCATTTTGACAGTGTGTGGGATGAAACTCAAAAACATATGAAAAAGCTTATGCCAAATCCTTCTTTTTCTATTGCAGTTCATTGCCTTTCACGTACAAAGCTTTTACAAAAAGAAAATCGGTTTACAGATTTTACAGAAAGACTTACTACAACTCTCGGAAAATACATTGGTGTTTCGGGCTACGGTGAACAGATTATGTACAACAATCTGAATCAATCACTGGTTCTGATCAGCTTTGAATAATCATTTACGGAGAAACCTGCATGTTCAGATTCAACAACGGAATTTTAATAACAAATGATAATTGTATTGGCTGTAATTATTGTATTTCGCAATGCTCAATAATGGGAGCCAATATTTCGACAACAAGAAACGGAAAAAAAATCATAGCCATAGATTCCGACAAATGTAATCACTGCGGAAAATGTATTGCACTTTGTATTCATAATGCCCGTGAATATCTTGATGATTTAGATGATTTCTTTGAAGCGCTGAAAAACGGTGAAAAAATTTCTTTAGTAATTGATCCGAGTTTTTATTTTACCTTTGGTGATCTTGCTCCTAAAATCACAGGATATTTAAAATCACTTGGCGTTGATAAGGTTTATGACAGTTCCTTTGGTTCTGAAATAAATATTTGGGCAACTGTTAAATATCTTAAAGATAATTATGAAAAGCCTGCAAGCGAAAAAGCTTTTGTTGTAAATAACTGTCCTGCTTTTATAAATGTTGTCGAAATGAAATATCCGCAACTAATGAACAAAATTATACCCGTTCAGTCTGGACCACTTTGTACTGCAATTTATGCTCATAAATATCTTAAGGACACAAACAAAATTGCATACCTTGGACCTTGTATTGCAAAAAAAGATGAAATTATTTCAAAAAACACTCATGAAAATATAAATTATAATTTAACTTTCCATCATATCTGGACAAAAATTAAAGATAATAATTTTTCAAACGTTGAACCATATTATTCAGATATCAAACCTGTTGGATTTGGCCGCTTTGTAATAAGAACCGGTTTTTATAAAACAATGATTTCGCGCTTTTTCTCTGTAAAAGATATAAGCATGGTTCACAGTGGTGCCGGTGACCCTACTTTTAAACGCATTTTAATGTATACAAATCCTGAATATAATAACCTTCAGCCACTTCTTGCCGAAGTATATGCCTGTAACAAAGGCTGCTTTGAAGGTCCTGGAACGGAAACAAGCTGTCACAAAGATGGCGAAAACTTTTCGCGCTTTTTAAAAGAGTTCAAAGAATATTTTGATAGTTTTGGTAATGCTACAACCGATTATATTGAATCAACTAAAAATCTCTATGCTTGTTTTAAAGATTTTGATAGTGATGATTTTAAGCGTGAATTTACAGAACGATACATACAACCATACCATATTTCTGATTTTGTTTATGACGATATATTTAATTCAATGCTCAAAACTACTGAAGAAAAACGTCATATTGACTGCGGTATGTGTGGATATAAAACCTGTAAAAACATGGCAACTGCAATCGCCTATTCTTATACAAAAAAAGAAAACTGCATTCACTATATGAATGATGAAATGAAGCACAGGCTTTACACCGACGCAGTAGCTAATTGTCCTAACCGCGATGCCTTTATAGAAAAAGTTACACAGGTTATTGAACAGAATCCGGGCAAAAAATATAGACTTTACTGTGGTGATATTAACAAATATAAAGTTATTAATGAGCTTTATGGAACAGACATTGGAGATGCTGTTTTACGAACAATCAGTACAAAACTAAAAGAAGTTCTTGGTCAAAATGCCTGGTATGCACGAATTACAAGCGGACAGTTTGCTTTCTTTATTGAAGAAACAATTGAAAATATTCAAAAAATAATGAACTTAAAATCCTTTGATTGCACATCTCTTGGTATTAACTATCCTATAACAATGCGTTTTGGTTTTTACAGCATGCAGGAAAATACAGAAGAAGAATACAATGCGATGAATATGATTAACTCTGCAATTCTTGCAATGGATTTGCGTATAACACAACAGGAAAATACTTATAGTGGCTTTACACAAACTCTTAAGCAAAAACAACATGACGAAGCAAAGCTTTCTACACTTATGAAATCTGCGCTTGATAATAATGAGTTTGTTCTCTGGTTCCAGCCACAGTATTCTACAGCCTCAGGAAAACTTGTTGGTGCCGAAGCACTTTGCCGCTGGATAAATAAAGAAGGTCAAATCATTTCTCCTTCTATTTTTATTCCGGTTACAGAAAAAAACGGTTTTATACGATATCTTGATAAGGAAATCTGGCGTAAAGCTTTTAGCATGATAAGACGCTGGATTGATGAAGGCTTTGATCCGGTTCCAATTTCTATAAATATTTCTCGAGTCAGTCTTGAATCTGAAGGAATATATTACACAATAAAATATCTTAAAGATGAATACAAAATTCCTCCAGAACTTGTTCACTTTGAAATTACAGAAAGTGCATATATTGGCGATGAAGGAACCTTTTTGCAGCGAATTAACCAGATAAGAAGTCTTGGCTTTAAAATTGCCATGGATGATTTTGGAAGCGGATATTCTTCACTCAATTCACTAAAGGATATTCCAATAGATATCATCAAGCTTGATATGGGTTTCTTAAATAATAGTAATCTTTCAAATAATAACACAGATCCGGTTCAGACAAATCGCGGTGGTACAATTATCAGTTCTGTAATTCACATGGCACAAAAACTTAAGTATATAACTGTTGCCGAAGGTGTTGAAAAGCAGGAACAACTGCAATTCCTTAAGAGCATTGGCTGTGATATTATTCAGGGATTTTTGTTTGCAAAACCAATGCCTGAAAATGCATTTATTGAAATTTTAAAAGAAAAAGATAAGCAATTTGAATTAAAGACAGAAAAGATGCAGCAGGGACAATTTGAAATTGCACGCTTTATAAATCCAACAACACAGGAATCTTTTGTATTCGATCATTTTGTTGGCGCAGCCCTGATTGTAGAATATAATCCCGAAAAAGCACATACAACAATTCTGCGTACAAATAATCAGGCAAAAGAACTTTTTGGTGTTGCAGACAGGCCATTTGATGTAATTAATAATCTTTTCTCAAGGTTTACGCAATCAGTTAATGGTAAGCCACTCAAAAAAGCATTTGAGGAAGCCGGTAAAACAACTGATGAAGTCAAATGCGAAGTTCGAATTCATAATTTAACAAAGCATGATGTAAAACACATTAGAGCTCACTTGTGGCAAATAAACACAAACATGCGTACTTATGTTGTTTATATTTTGTTTGAAGATATTTCTGAATTCAGATTATTGGAAGAAAGTTTGGATAGGAAATAAATGGAATTAATGTGCCAAAAATATTCTGTCGTCCCGCAAACAGAACGAAAAGGAAGTTTGCGTGCCGCCAGAATATTTTTGTCATATATAGTTTCATTTTATGCCGGAGTATAAACTACTGCAAGAATCTTTGCGTTATTCTCACCATAACTATGAACATGATGAGCAACAATTGATTCATAATAAATTGAATCACCTTTGTCTAACAGATACTTGTCTTTTCCGTATATGATTTCAACCTGACCTTCAAGAACATAAATGAACTCTTCGCCTTCGTGAGTTGAAGTTTTTATTTCTTCTTCAGAACTTGGGAAAATATCAATTACAAAAGGATCCATGTGGCGACCTGCTTTGTCTTTAGCAAGTGTATAAAAGTCAAGGTCAGAATTGATTGCGTTTCCTCTGTCACTGAAGCGTGTTACTTCTTTTTTTTCTGCAGCCCGTGAAACTACAGGACCTAGGTTTTCGTCGTCGTCCATAAAAGTACCAAGACGAACACCAAGTACACGTGCAATTTTAATAAGCGGAGTAAGGTTTGGAACAAGGCTTCCGTCTTCTATACTTGAAATTTGTTCTACACTTAGATTTGTACGTTCACTAACATCTTCTATACTGAGCTTGCGGTTTTCGCGAACCAGCTTTACCTTTGCACCAATTTTATTTTTTTCACTCATGATTTCTCCTTATATGAGATTCCCGCGTCAAGCGCGGGAATGACAGATTGTCATTGTCGTTATTGACATTATGTCATTGTCGGGCTTGACCCGACAATCTCTTACTTGATTTTGTATTCTTTATTGTAAGCTGCCTCTATCGTAGCAATATTAATCGGATTAAACTTCTTATTGCGCTCGCTTATTGCTTCGTCCAGGGCAAACTCAAAGGGTTTTGGACCGCTTATCATGCCGGGAATTACCTTTGCAAGACAGCCAAGAACTACCATGTTTGCACCGCGAGGGTTGTTTGTTTCTTCTGCCATTTCGTTACAAGGAAGGGCCAGAACTCTGATATCCTTGCGCTCTGGTTCAATATCAATAAGGCTTGAATTGTAAATTAAAAGTCCACCTTTTTTAAGAAGTGGTTCAAACTTTGTCATACTTGGCTTATTAAGTGCAACTACAACATCAGGATTTTCGATTACAGGAGAAGCAACTTCTTCATCACTTACAATTACAGAGCAGTTTGCAGTTCCACCGCGCATCTCAGCCCCGTAGGATGGAATATGTGAAACAAACTTATCTTCGCTCATTCCTGCAAGTGTAAGAATCTTTCCGGCAAGAATAACTCCCTGACCACCAAAGCCTGCAAAAATTATTTCTGTTGTCATACTAATTCCCCCACACCTATTTGTTTACGACACCGGCAACCGGACTTGCTGCTTCCGGAACATTGCCTGCCGGTACATCACGGAAAACTCCAAGCGGATAATATGGCTCCATGGCATCCTTTACCCAGTCTGCAGCAATTGTTGGTGCAACACCCCAGTTTGTCGGACACATAGAAAGAACTTCAACAAAGCTGTAGCCCTTACCTTCCTTCTGGTATGTGAGCGCCTTTTTAATTGCAGCCTTTGTCTGATTAATATGCTTTACATCGTAAACTGCACAGCGTTCAATATATTTTGGTTCAACAAGTGTATTCAAAAGCTCACAGGCACGAATAGGATATCCGACATCATTTGCATCGCGGCCATAAGGTGAAGTTTTTGTTACCTGGCCAACAAGAGAAGTTGGTGCCATCTGACCACCAGTCATTCCGTAAATTGCGTTGTTTATAAAGATTACTGTGATATTTTCGCCGCGGTTTGCAGCATGAACAGTTTCGCCCATACCAATTGCAAGAAGGTCTCCGTCTCCCTGGTAGCTTATAACAAGCTTGTCGGGATGAACGCGCTTCATACCTGTTGCAACAGCTGGAGCACGACCATGAGCGGCTTCGCAGGAATCTACGTTTATATAATTATAAGCGTAAACAGCACAACCAACAGGCGCTACAAGCAAAACATCACTTTGAATATTCATTTCATCAATTACCTGAGCAATGAGCTTATGAACAATTCCGTGTCCACAGCCGCCACAGTAATGAGTCTTATTATCTTTCATTGATTTAGGAAATTCGTATTTTTTAGACATAGCTCTTTACCTTCTCAATAATTGCATCTACTTTAGGAATGATTCCACCAGGCTCGCCGTAGAAATCAACATCACTTGGTTTGTGACCGCAGTAAAGCTTAACATCCTGAACCATCTGTCCCATAGACATTTCTACAGTAAGAACTTTTTTTGCTTTTGAACAGGCAGCTTCAATTTCTTTCTGCGGGAACGGCCACAAAGTAATTGGTCGGAACAAGCCTGCTTTTATTCCCTGTTCACGAAGCATTTTTACTGCTTTTTTACAAACGCGTGCTGCAGTACCATAACCTGTAAGAACAACATCTGCATCGTCGCACATAAAGGTTTCGCTCATTGTTTCGTTTGCCTGAATGTTTTCGTAATTTTCAAAAAGTTCTTTTGTATGCTTATTCAAATCATAGTCATCGCCGTTCAAGCGCAAAGAAAGTGCAATGTTATTTTCGCGGTCTGCAGTGCGACCTGAAAGAGCCCAAGGCTTTGCAGGGAACTCTTTTACATATTCAGGAAGAATACAAGGTTCACTCATTTGTCCAAGGTAACCGTCACCCAAAATCATACAAACAACGCGGTATTTATCTGCAATTTCAAATGCTTTTACTGTGTAATCTGCCATTTCCTGAACAGTTCCAGGAGCAATAACTACAACATGATAGTCTCCATTACCACCACCTCTAGTTGCCTGGAAGTAGTCCCCTTGAGCACCACTAATATTTCCAAGACCCGGGCCACCACGCATCATATTTACGATAACTGCTGGAAGCTGAGCACCTGAAAGATATGAAATTCCTTCCTGTTTCAAAGAAATTCCAGGTGAAGATGAAGAAGTCATAGCACGGGCTCCAGCTGCACTTGCACCCATAACCATATTTATTGCTGCTAGTTCACTTTCTGCCTGTAAAAAGCAGCCGTTTTCCTGTGGAAGACGTTTTGCCATGTAAGCCGGAATTTCGTTTTGTGGAGTAATTGGATACGCAAAATAAAAGCGGCAGCCTGCACGTATAGCGGCTTCTCCAATTGCTTCGTTTCCTTTCATTAATACTTTATTTGCCATACTACTCTGCCTCTATTTCAATTACGCAATCAGGACACATTGTTGCACAAAAAGCGCAGGCAATACAGTTTGCCTCATCTATACAAACAGG
>JAFZWX010000057.1 GCA_017617145.1 Treponema sp.
CTTAATTCCCTGACTGTCAAGAAATTTTGCAAGCTTAATTGCAGTACCACCACCAAAGGCAACTACTACGCCCAAAGGCTTTTCTACCGCAAGCACGTTCATTACATCCTCTGGAGTGAGCGGTTCAAAATAAAGTCTGTCGGCCGTATCAAAATCTGTAGAAACTGTTTCGGGGTTATTGTTTATTATTGCAACCTCGTAGCCAAGTTTTTTGAGCGCGCGTATACATTGTACAGAAGAATAATCAAATTCAATTCCCTGCCCGATTCGGATTGGACCGGAACCTAAAACTACAATAGTACCTAACGGGGCACATCCTCGTAACGCCCCTGAATGTATTTCTTCCAGATACTTCTCGGCCTCGTTGTCGCCGCTTGTCGTAGAATAAAAATATGGAGTTTCTGCATCAAATTCACCGGCACAGGTGTCTACCATTTTGAATGAGCGCGGTGGATACAATAGGAAAGATTCCCGTGTCGGTGCACGGGAATGACATTCTTCGTCGTTGCCACAGATACACTGACCATTAGTGTCATTGTCGGGCTTGACCCGACAATCTTTTTCAACCTTAGCAATCTTTTCCAGTTTCCACAAAAACCATTCATCGATTTTTGTAATTTCGTGAATCTGATCTACAGTCATAAGGCCGCGCTTAAGAGCCTGATAAATTGCAAATATTCTCTGGTCGGTACACTGCCCTACTCGTTCACAGATTTTAGCATCGGTTTCTTTTTCAAAAGCAGGAAAATTCAAATCCTTTACGCCAACTTCAAGTCCGCGACAAGCCTTTAGAATTGCTTCTTCAAAATTCTGCCCTATTGCCATAACTTCGCCGGTTGCCTTCATCTGAGTTCCAAGCTTGCGTGCGGCATAAACAAATTTATCAAACGGGAACTTTGGCATTTTTACGACAACATAGTCCAGAACAGGTTCAAAGCAGGCTTTAGTTTTTTTAGTAACAAAGTTTGGAATTTCATCCAGAGTAAAACCAACAGCAATTAAAGCTGCAACCTTTGCAATAGGATATCCTGTAGCTTTTGAAGCCAGTGCAGACGATCGCGAAACACGAGGATTTACTTCAATAACTGCATATTCAAAACTGTCGGGATTAAGCGCAAACTGGCAGTTACAGCCGCCTTCAATTTCAAGCGCGCTGATTATATTTAAGGCCGCACTTCGCAGCATCTGATATTCTTTATCGGCAAGAGTTACTGTTGGAGCAATTACTATTGAGTCTCCTGTATGAACTCCAACAGGATCAAAGTTTTCCATTGAACAGACTGTGATTACGTTTCCGGTTGAATCGCGCATAACTTCAAATTCAACTTCCTTCCAGCCGCTTATACATTTTTCAACAAGAATCTGATGAATTGGTGAACGGTGAAGTCCGTTGTGTGCAATTTCATCAAGCTCACGGTCATTATTTACAATACCTCCGCCGGTACCACCAAGTGTAAAGGCTGGTCTTATAATTGCAGGAAAGCCTATTTCGTTATGAACAAAATCAGCGGCATCTTCATAAGTTGTAACAACCTTTGATGGAATACATGGTTCCCCTATTGCTTCCATTGTATCCTTAAACATCTGACGATCTTCGGCTTTGTCAATTGTTTCTGGTCGTGCACCAAGCAACTGAACATTATGACTTTTCAAAAATCCAGATTTTGCAAGCTCCATACTGAGCGTAAGTCCTGTCTGGCCTCCAAGAGTTGAAAGCAGGCTGTCTGGTTTTTCTTTTTCTATGATTCTTTCAAGAGTCTTAAGAGTGAGCGGCTCCATGTAAATTTCATCTGCCATCTCTTTGTCGGTCATTAAAGTTGCCGGATTTGAATTTACAAGACAAACTTCAAGCCCAAGAGATTTTAATGCCTTACAAGCCTGGTTTCCTGCATAATCAAATTCTGCAGCCTGTCCTATTACAATTGGACCAGAACCGATAATCATTACTTTGTGGATGGATTTATTAAGAGGCATGGTTCACCTCCATCATTTCTAAAAAGCGGTCAAACAAAAAATTAGTATCGTGCGGACCACCACAGGCTTCGGGGTGGAACTGTACGCTAAAGGCAGGAATATCGGTATAGGTAATTCCTTCGCAAGTGTTGTCGTTTACATTTGTAAAAGATTGAATTGCATACGAAGGCAAGGAATCAGTTTCTACAGCATATCCGTGATTCTGACTTGTGATGTAGACACGGCCTGTGGTTGTATCTTTGCAGGGATGGTTTCCGCCGCGGTGACCGTATTTAAGTTTGGATGTTTTACAGCCACGCGCAAGAGCAAGCATCTGGTGGCCAAGACATATACCAAAGATTGGGATTTTGCCATATTCACAAATCTTTTTAATTTCTTCAATAACTCCAACATTCTCTGCAGGATCGCCTGGACCATTACTGAGCATAATTCCGTCCGGAGCAATTTTAAGCACTTCTTCTGCAGTGGTATTATATGGAACTACGGTAACTTTGCAGCCACGTTTTTCCAATTCCCGCTGGATATTTGCTTTTGCGCCAAAATCAAAAAGAAGGACATGGGCGGGGGCGTTGCGGGGGCGGCCAGCCCCTGCAGAGAGGGTAGCGAGCGACGAAGTGCGAGCGCAGGGGGAGACTTCCCCCTCCTTGTTACTGACTTTCTCAACCGCATTTTCAATTTTATAATCATGGATTTTCTTAAGGATTTCCGGTGTTGCCTGAACTTCATCACTAACAATCATGCCGTTCATGACGCCGCTTTCTCTAAGCTTTTTGGTAAGAGCCCTTGTATCTATTCCACAGATTCCTACAATATTTTGCGCCTTCAAAAAAGAATCAAGACTTTCTTCTGAACGGAAATTTGACGGCTGGTCACAAAGCTCACGAACGATATAACCGCGTACCCACGACTTACTGCTTTCAAAATCTTTTTGCATTACACCATAATTCCCTATGAGCGGGAAGGTCTGTGTAACAATCTGTCCGTAATAGCTTGGATCGGTAAGAGTTTCTACATAGCCGGTCATTCCTGTGGTAAAGACAACTTCGCCAATGGTCTGCCCCTTTACCCCAATACTGTGACCTTCAAAAATCGTGTTGTCTTCCAAAACCAAAAATGCCTTGCTCATTTTCTATTTGCCTTTTTTAATATGCTTTGTCATGTACTCCCGAAATAGCGCGGCCGGATGGTTCATCCATGTTTTTCCAGGCAGCATCCCATTCCAGAGCCTTTGCTGTAGAACAAGCTACTCCTGCTTCGTGAGGAACACATTTGGCGGCACTGTCGCTTGGGAAAAGCCTGCTGTAAATTTCGCGATAGTAATATTCTTCTTTTGTTTTAGGAGGATTTACAGGGAAGCGGTTTTCACGGCGTGCAAATTCAGCATCGCTAACCTTTTCTTCTGTTATTTTTTTGAGTGTATCAATCCAGCTGTAGCCTACGCCATCGCTGAACTGTTCCTTCTGGCGCCAACAGATATCGGCAGGAAGTAAATCTTCAAAAGCCTTGCGCAAAATCCATTTTTCAATGCGCTGCTTTCCATCAGGCAATTTGATATTCATCTTATCTGTCGGGTTAAGTCCCATTGCAATATCAATAAAATCTTTATCAAGGAATGGAACACGTCCTTCTACACCCCAGGCCATGAGAGATTTATTTGCACGAAGGCAGTCATAAAGGTGAAGCTTACTCATTTTGCGTACAAGCTCTTCGTGGAACTCCTGTGCATTCGGTGCCTTGTGAAAATAAAGGTAACCGCCAAAAAGCTCGTCACTGCCTTCGCCACTCAAGACCATCTTAATTCCCATAGATTTAATTACACGTGCAAGCAGATACATTGGAGTGCTGGCGCGGACTGTTGTGATGTCATAAGTTTCTATGTGGTAAATTACATCAGGCAGAGCATCAAGTGCTTCCTGAATTGTAAAGTGTACTTCGTGATGAACTGTTCCAATATAATCAGCGGCTTTTTTTGCAGCAATCAAATCCGGAGAACCTTCGAGTCCAACCGCAAAGCTGTGCAACTGAGGCCACCAGGCTGCTTCTTTGCTGTTTGTTTCAACACGCTTTTTACTATATTTTTGGGTAACTGCCGCGATAATTGATGAGTCGAGGCCGCCCGAAAGCAAAACACCATAAGGAACATCAGACATAAGCTGAGCCTTAACTGCAGTTTCAAGTCCGTTGCGAACTTTTTCTATTACTGCAGGGTTTATGATTTCGCCTTTGTCGTCGGTGGCTTTTGGTGAATTTTTAACGGCATCATATGTTTCCCAGGCCCTCTTATACCAGCGAGTTGGTACGGCGGGGGCGTTACGGGGGTGTCCCCCGTTGGAAGGGGTAGCGGAAACCGCGTCAGCGGTTGAAGCGAGGGGAAGGCTTTCCCCTCCTGAATAAAGATAACTTCCATTTGGAAATTCTTCTATTGTCTGACACTCACCTTCAAGGGCTTTAAGCTCACTTGCAACATAATAGCGACCATTTTTATCCCAGCCCTGATACAAAGGAATAACGCCAATTTCATCACGAGCTATAAGATA
>JAFZWX010000058.1 GCA_017617145.1 Treponema sp.
CTTAATTCCCTGACTGTCAAGAAATTTTGCAAGCTTAATTGCAGTACCACCACCAAAGGCAACTACTACGCCCAAAGGCTTTTCTACCGCAAGCACGTTCATTACATCCTCTGGAGTGAGCGGTTCAAAATAAAGTCTGTCAGCAGTATCAAAATCTGTAGAAACTGTTTCGGGGTTATTGTTTATTATTGCAACCTCGTAGCCAAGTTTTTTTAGTGCGCGGATACATTGTACAGAAGAATAATCAAATTCAATTCCCTGCCCGATTCGTATTGGTCCGGAACCTAAAACAACAATAGTTTTGCCCTTGCTTCTTTCTTTAAGGAAGAGTTCTGCTTCATTAACTCCACCTGTGGTTGAATAAAAATACGGGGTTTCTGCATCAAATTCGCCGGCGCAGGTGTCGACCATTTTGAAGGATTTTGGTGGAAAGAGAAGATCTTTTGATGGCCCTTCGAGAGCCTCAGGGAACGCAGAGTCAGCAGTGGCAATTTTTTCCAGCTTCCACAAAAACCATTCATCGACTTTTGTAATTTCGTGAATCTGGTCTACAGTCATGAGGCCGCGTTTAAGAGCCTGGTAAATTGCAAATATTCTCTGGTCGGTACACTGCCCTACTCGTTCACAAATTTTTGCATCGGTTTCTTTTTCAAAAGCAGGAAAATTCAAATCCTTTACGCCAACTTCAAGTCCGCGGCAAGCTTTTAGAATTGCTTCTTCAAAATTCTGACCTATTGCCATAACTTCGCCGGTTGCCTTCATCTGAGTTCCAAGCTTGCGTGCGGCATAAACAAATTTATCAAACGGGAACTTTGGCATTTTTACTACAACATAATCCAGAACAGGCTCAAAGCAGGCCTTTGTTTTTTTAGTAACAAAGTTTGGAATTTCATCAAGAGTAAAACCAACAGCAATTAAAGCCGCTACTTTTGCAATAGGATATCCTGTAGCTTTACTTGCCAAAGCCGATGAACGCGAAACACGAGGATTTACTTCGATAACTGCATATTCAAAACTGTCGGGATTAAGTGCAAACTGACAGTTACAGCCGCCTTCAATTTCAAGCGCACTGATTATATTTAAAGCCGCACTTCGCAGCATCTGATATTCTTTATCTGCAAGAGTGACTGTTGGCGCAATTACAATTGAGTCTCCTGTATGAACTCCAACCGGATCAAAGTTTTCCATTGAGCAGACGGTGATTACGTTTCCGGTTGAGTCACGCATTACTTCAAATTCAACTTCTTTCCAGCCGCTTATACATTTTTCTACAAGAATCTGATGAATTGGTGAACGATGCAGTCCGTTGTGTGCAATTTCATCAAGCTCGCGGTCATTATTTACAATACCACCGCCAGTACCACCAAGTGTAAATGCCGGGCGGATAATTGCAGGAAAGCCTATTTCGTTATGAACAAAATCTGCGGCATCTTCATAAGTTGTGACAACCTTTGATGGAATGCATGGTTCGCCAATTGCTTCCATTGTATCCTTAAACATCTGACGGTCTTCGGCCTTATCAATTGTTTCAGGGCGGGCACCAAGCAGCTGAACATTATGACTTTTCAAAAATCCGGATTTAGCAAGCTCCATGCTGAGCGTAAGACCAGTTTGTCCGCCAAGAGTTGAAAGCAGACTGTCCGGTTTTTCTTTTTCTATAATTCTTTCAAGAGTCTTGAGAGTGAGCGGCTCCATGTAAATTTCATCTGCCATCTCTTTGTCGGTCATTAAAGTTGCCGGGTTTGAATTTACAAGACAAACTTCAAGTCCAAGAGATTTTAATGCCTTACAAGCCTGGTTCCCTGCATAATCAAATTCTGCAGCCTGCCCGATTACAATTGGCCCTGAGCCTATGATCATTACTTTGTGAATGGATTTATTAAGAGGCATGGTTCACCTCCATCATTTCTAAAAAGCGGTCAAACAAAAAATTAGTATCGTGCGGACCACCACAAGCTTCGGGGTGGAACTGTACGCTAAAGGCAGGAATATCGGTATAGGTAATTCCTTCGCAGGTGTTGTCATTTACATTTGTAAAAGATTGAATTGCATAAGCAGGCAAAGAATCGGTTTCTACAGCATATCCGTGATTCTGACTTGTGATGTAGACACGTCCTGTGGTTGTATCTTTACAGGGGTGATTTCCGCCGCGATGACCGTATTTAAGTTTAGATGTTTTACAGCCACGTGCAAGGGCAAGCATCTGGTGGCCAAGACATATACCAAATATTGGGATTTTTCCATATTCACAAATCTTTTTAATTTCTTCAATAACTCCAACATTCTCTGCAGGATCGCCTGGACCATTACTGAGCATAATTCCGTCCGGTGCAATTTTAAGAACTTCTTCAGCAGTGGTGTTATATGGAACTACTGTAACCTTGCAGCCGCGTTTTTCCAATTCACGCTGGATATTTGCCTTTGCACCAAAATCAAAAAGAACAACATTCTTTTTACCAGGCTCAGGGGTTGCAGGATTTATTTCAGTTTGAACCGATTCAACTGCACGTTCAATTTTATAATCATGGATTTTCTTAAGGATTTCCGGAGTTGCCTGAACTTCATCACTAACAATCATGCCGTTCATAACGCCGCTTTCTCTAAGCTTTTTGGTAAGAGCCCTTGTATCTATTCCACAGATTCCTACAATATTTTGGGCCTTCAAAAAAGAATCAAGACTTTCTTCTGAACGGAAATTTGACGGCTGGTCACAAAGCTCACGAACGATATAACCGCGTACCCAGGACTTACTGCTTTCAAAATCCTTTTGCATTACACCATAGTTTCCTATGAGAGGGAAGGTCTGTGTAACAATCTGCCCGTAATAACTTGGATCGGTAAGAGTTTCTACATAGCCGGTCATTCCTGTGGTAAAGACAACTTCGCCAATGGTCTGCCCCTTTACCCCAATACTGTGACCTTCAAAAATCGTGCTGTCTTCCAAAACCAAAAATGCCTTGCTCATTTTCTATTTGCCTTTATTAGTATGCCTTGTCATGTACTCCCGAAATAGCGCGGCCGGATGGTTCATCCATGTTTTTCCAGGCGGCATCCCATTCCAGAGCTTTGGCTGTTGAACAGGCTACTCCTGCTTCGTGAGGAACACATTTGGCGGCACTGTCGCTAGGGAAAAGCCTGCTGTAAATTTCACGATAGTAGTATTCCTCTTTTGTTTTAGGAGGATTTACAGGGAAACGGTTTTCACGGCGTGCAAATTCAGCATCACTAACCTTTTCTTCTGTTATTTTTTTGAGTGTATCAATCCAGCTGTAACCTACACCATCGCTGAACTGTTCCTTCTGGCGCCAACAGATATCGGCAGGAAGAAGGTCTTCAAATGCCTTGCGCAAAATCCATTTTTCAATGCGCTGCTTGCCATCTGCCAATTTGATGTTCATTTTATCTGTCGGGTTCAACCCCATTGCAATATCAATAAAATCTTTATCAAGGAACGGAACACGGCCTTCTACACCCCAGGCCATGAGCGATTTATTTGCCCGGAGGCAGTCATAAAGATGAAGCTTACTCATTTTGCGCACAAGCTCTTCGTGGAACTCCTGTGCATTCGGTGCCTTGTGAAAATAAAGGTAACCGC
>JAFZWX010000059.1 GCA_017617145.1 Treponema sp.
AAACTCAGACTCAGTTGGGCCTCTGGTATATCCTGTTCTACTTGCTGATGGAACAAACATCGGCTATGTACAGGCAGTCCCGACAGAAAATGCTGCATGGGAAATCGGATATCACATTGCAAAACAATATACCGGCAAGGGATATGCAACAGAAGCCGTTACAGCTTTTTTGCCTGAAATAATGAAGAAACTGAATTTGAAAACCATTTACGGCATCTGTGATGCAGAAAATATTGCTTCCTGTAAAGTTCTGGAAAAATGCGGATTCAAAATGGAGTTTGAAGGCCAGGGGTTATATCAGGGAAAAATAAGACAAATCAAAAAGTATGTATTTAATGAGGTTTAAAAATGAAAGAGGAAATTATAAAAAGATTTATAGGAATCAGTTGTGCGTGGATTGATGCAGCCGGAAAAGAGGGCGCAGAATATTTTGGATTTGCAGATAAAGAAAAACAGATTCGGGTTGATGAAAATACAATTTTTCCAGCGTGTTCAATTTCCAAATTTGTTACTGCTATTTGTGTAATGAAGCTTCACGAACAGGAGCTGATTGATATTGATAAACCAGTAAATCAATATTTAGGACAATGGAAGCTCCGCACTCCAGACGAAACCGAAAGCAACGCAACAATCCGTGAAATCCTTTGTCATACAGCAGGAATCCTCGATGGTGAAGATGCTTTTTATGGACTTCGACGCGGCGACCCGGAAATCAGCCTCATAGATATTCTTGACGGGAAAACTTCTTACAATAACAGACCGGCCCGCTCAGAAAAAAATCCTGGAACTGCTTTTGAATATTCTGATGCAGGTTATTGTGTTTTGCAGCTTTTGATTCAGGAAGTCAGTAACAAACCTTTTGAAGATTTTGTACAGGAAACGATTTTTGCTCCTCTGCAACTGAAGAGCACCTTCTTTGTATCTTCTAAAAATGCCGGGCTTTTTGAAAACAAAATGGCAACAGGATATGATGACGAAGGAAATCCAATCCCTAGAAGATTCCCTGTAATTCCAGATCTTGCGGCCTCGGGATTATGGACCACACCAAAAGAACTTCTTAAAATTGCAAAGGCTTTTGTTGCAGCGCTAAATGGAGAAAATCAATTGCTGCTACCGGACCTTGCACGCGAAATGGCAAAGCCTGTAAAAGATTTTTACTGGACAGGGCTGGGAGTTTTCATTGGTGGCGAAGATATTCTAGTCTCTCAAGGCTGGGGTGAAAACGGACAGTGTATGCTAAAGATGAACCTCCGCACAAAAGAAATCTCAGTTGTTATGACAAATCAGAATCCCGGAGTTGATCAGGCAGAATCTGGTATTGAATGGCTTGTGAATGAGAAAATGCCTTTATTGCGAGATAAAACAGAATAATATGGACAAAAGTATAATAGTACCTGTAGAGGAATCAAATCTGCATCAGGCAGCAATTATTCATTCTGTGTCATGGAAAGAATCTCACCGGTCATTTTGTGAACCTGACTTTATAGAAATGCACACAACTGAAAGACAGGAAAAATACATAAGCGATAAAATAAAAAACGGAACAAAGTTCTTTATGCTTATTAGCGAAGAACCAACAGGCATTGTTTCGGTAACAAATAGTTTGATTGAAGATCTTTATGTTCTTCCAGATAAGCAGAATATGGGATTCGGAACAAAACTACTGCACTATGCTATTAGTCAATGCACAGGAACACCAACTTTATGGATTCTTGAGAATAACATCAATGCCGAAAGACTTTATATAAGAGAAGGCTTCGTAAAAACTGGCAGAAAAAATGTTATAACAGACACGCTTGATGAAATTGAGTTTGAAAAACCAAACTATTGAGGAGAAAGACATTGCATTTAAGCAATTGCATCATAAGGTTTTATCAAGATTTCTGCAGGGATTCCTAATTCAGAAGAAAGTCGGCGAATCATATTTAAGCTAAGTGTTCTTTTACCAGACAAAACTTCTGATACCTTTGATCTGCTTCCTATTATTGGAGTTAAATCTTTAGGTGTCAGATTCATTTGTTCCATACGAAATTTTATGGCTTCTATGGGACTTGGATTTTCTATAGGAAAATGTTCTTTTTCATAGATTTCTATAAGAGTAGTTATTAGTTCCAGTTTGTCGCCATTGGGAGTGTTTGGTTCAGAATCAAATAATTTATCTGCAAGAGCTAGTGCTTCTTTGTAATCGTCTTCTGTTTTGATCAGTTTTATATTTTTCATCATATTGTTTATAATATCGCATTCCCAATTTGGGAACACTTATATTGTATGCTTTGTTAATGGAAATGTCAAACTCTTTTAAAAGCCCCTGACGCACATTCATAATCATACTGAGGTGCGGGCATTTTGTGTTTTATAGGATTATCAACTTTTGGTTTTGGAAGGTCAATGGCATTAAATAAATCTTCTTCTTCATCTTGATTGATAATTTCGATTCGAGCGAAGGGCTTGTTTTTATGCACAAGAATAATGTGTCTGTTCTTTTTTCCTATAGCCCGCAACGTTTTTGGAGAAAGTTTTGAAAGCTCCAGATGTTCAGAAAATAAATCTGTAAGAATATGAGTTATTATATTATCAATTGACTGATTTGATTTTTCTGATAATGCATTAAGATAAGTTACGATATCATCATCAAGGTCGAGGTCTATGTTCACCCATTGTTTTAGAGGAGTTATAATTGCGTTTGAAAAATCTATTTCGTGTTTGGTGTTTTTCATTTTGTCTCCAGAACTGGTCGCAATTTGCGACCGGTTCATTTATCTTCGTTGCCTTTAAATCCTATTTTTCTATCTGATTCTGGTTCTTCCAGAAGATTGTTTAAGACGTGGATAATCTTGTCGATTTTTCTGTTTTGCTCGGAAAACTTTTTGTCACAATGGTCTATGTGAAGCAAGAGTAATCGTCTGATTTCTGCAAGTTCGGCTTTATTATCTGTTTTAAGAACCTGTTCGCTCACGTAATGACGAAGTTGAACAAAGGCATCCATAATTCTTATGCTGACTTGGATAGCAGTTTCGCTGTGGAGTACTGCAGAAAGCATTGCGACGCCTTGTTCAGTGAAGACGTATGGGAGATATTGGCGACCACCACGAGTTTCAGATATAGGCTCTTCTGTTTTTGAGGTCGCAAATTGCGACCTCAAAATGTCTTTTTCATTCTTTAAGGTCGCAATTTGCGACCTTAAAGAGTCATTTTCGTTTTTTGAGGTCACAATCTGTGACCTCAAAAAATCATACTCTTCTTTAGTTAATTGAAAACGAAATTCTTCAGGAAATCGTTCAATATTACGTTTTACTGCTTCTGTAATACGTTTCGTTTCCACACCATAAAGCTCTGCCAGGTCACGGTCTATCATAACCTGTTTTCCGCGAATTACAAAAATTTTGCTCTCAATGAGAACGGGTGTAATAAGTTCTTTGTCCATACAGTTATTGTATAATCAGAAGTGAAATAAAACATTAAACTAATAACTTAATTTAATAAAGAGAAACATGTGATAGAATTAAAATTTTAAACCATACTGGGCAGATTGGCTTCACGCTATAATGAAAATCCAAAATACTTCCCTAACGCAAATCGCACAGCATCAGAAGCATTGTTGTGAATAAAATCAAGCGTTTCATCAGAAATTCCATAAGACGGTCGAGGCTCTTTTATAATCATTCCAGAATCATCATCTTCTTTTATCACAATCAAATCATCCAGTGAAACCTTATAGATTTTTGCAAGAAAAACAAGATTATCAAGACAGGGAAGATATTTTTTCTCGGGATTTTCCCAATTATAAACAGACTGCGGATTTTCCATACCAAACATTTTTTGAATTTCAGAAACAG
>JAFZWX010000060.1 GCA_017617145.1 Treponema sp.
AAGAGGAATGGACTTTAGAAATTTGGATGACGGCTATTTAGAAACTGTGGTTTCTCTTCTAAATAACCGTCCTAGAAAATGTTTGGGGTTGAAGTCACCACATGAAGTCTATTGTTGCACTTGACTTTGCAATGTTCCCTCCGCCCTCTTTTTTGTAAAAATTTATATAAAAACTTACACACTAGTATACAAGTTTTTCTTGAGATTTTTTCCCCTTCGTGATATTATGAAAATAAGTAAATAAACAAATGGGAGACTATTATTATGGAAATGACACTCAGATGGTACGGAACAGGGTTTGATTCAGTTACATTAAAACAGATTCGTCAGGTGCCAGGAGTTCACGGAGTTATAACGACATTATATGATTCAGTTCCAGGAGAAGCATGGGAACTTGCTGCAATTCAAAAAATTAAAAAAGAAGTTCAGGATGCTGGTCTTAAGATTGCAGGAATTGAAAGTGTAAATATTCACGATGATATAAAAATTGGTAGTGGCGAGCGTGATAAATATATAGAAAATTATATTAAAACTCTGGAAAGATTGGGCCAGGAAGATATTCATATGGTATGCTACAACTTCATGCCTGTTTTTGATTGGACTCGTTCAGAGCTTGCCCGCTTGTGTGAAGATGGTTCAACTGTTTTAGCTTACAATTCAAAAGCTGTAGATGCAATTAAACCTGAAGAAATGTTCAGTTCTATCGATAAGGATTCAAACGGCTTTATTTTACCTGGCTGGGAACCTGAACGAATGGCTCGAGTAAAAGAGCTTTTTGCGATGTATAAGGATATTACAAACGAGAAACTTTTTGAAAATCTTGTTTACTTTCTTAAAGCTGTTATGCCAGTCTGTGATAAATATAATATTGATATGGCAATTCATCCGGATGATCCTGCATGGCCTGTATTTGGGCTTCCGCGTATTATTACATGTAAGGAAAATGTTGTACGCATGTTAAAGGCAGTTGATAATCATCATAATGGTTTAACCTTCTGCACAGGTTCGTATGGTACTAATCGAAAAAATGACCTTTGCGAAATGATTAAGGCTGCAACAGGAAGAATTCACTTTGCACATATCCGTAATCTTAAGTTCAATACAGCAATTGATGATCCTGTTCAGGATTTTCAGGAATCGGCACATCTTTCAAGTTGCGGCACTTTTGATATGTTCAAAATTGTTCGTACTCTTTACGAAACAGGTTTTGATGGTGTTATTCGTCCAGACCATGGTCGTATGATATGGGATGAAAAAGCAATGCCAGGTTATGGTTTGTATGACAGAGCACTTGGAGCAACTTATTTGCAGGGGCTTTGGGAAGCGTGTGAGAAAACTATAGACCGAAGTGGAGTAAAACTTTATAAATAGAATAATGGAAAATACAAAAGTTCCAGTTCTGGAAACAGAACGATTGATATTAAGACCTCTTTCTATTGCAGATCTTGAAGCTGTTTTCAAATGGGCAGGCGATCCGCGTGTAAACAAATATATGATTTATCCTCTTTACAAAAGCATTGAAGATGGACGTGAATGGCTTGAATCACTTTACAAGGATGATGATAAAAAAGATTTTGGATTTGTATTAAAGGAAACTGGTGAGCTTGTTGGTAGTGGTGGAATCTATTATCATCCGGATAAGAAAGTTTGGGGCATTGGATACAATCTGAGTTACGATTACTGGAATCGCGGGCTTGTAACAGAAGCCATGCAAAAAATTATCAGTTGGGCTCGTGAAAATTTTGAAGTACATTGCATTGCCGGAACCTTTGCTATAGAAAATATTGGTTCACAGCGTGTAATGGAAAAGCTTGGCATGACTTTTTATGAAGATACTGAATATTCAAAACTCGACAATAGTGAAACTTTTAAAGCAAAAACATATAGCAGGATATTTAAATGAAACTAACAATTGATGGAATTAAAGACAAATCAGAGTGGGAAAGCAAAGGTTATTCACTTCCAAAATTCGACCGCGCAAAGGTAGAAACTGCAACAAAGGCAAATCCTTTTTGGATTCATTTTGGTGCAGGTAATATCTTCCGTGCGTTTCAGGCAAATGTTGTTCAAAACCTTTTAAACAGTGAAGTGCTTGATCGTGGTCTAATTGTTGCAGAAGGTTACGATTACGAAATTATAGAAAAAATGTACCGCCCTCATGATAATATTGGTGTTCTTGTTACATTAAAATCAAATGGTACTGTAGAAAAAACTGTTGTTGGTTCAATTATGGAAGCGCTTGCCGCCGACAGCAACAACATGACTGATTGGTCACGTCTTCTCGAAGTTTTCCGGGCTCCTTCACTTCAAATGGTTACCTTTACAATTACAGAAAAAGGCTATCTGTTGCGTAATGCCGCCGGTGTTATGATGCCTGGTGTAGAAGATGATTTTGCTGCAGGTCCTGTTCTTCCAAAATCGTATATTGGTAAGGTTGTAACATTGCTTCACGAACGCTTTGCAAATGGAGAACTTCCTGTTGCAATGGTCAGTATGGATAACTGTTCACACAATGGAGATAAGCTGTATGCTGCTGTAAAAGAGTTTGCAGAAGAATGGGAGCGTCGTGGGGTTTGTAAACCGGGCTTCCTTGATTATATAAACAACACAAATAAAGTAAGCTTCCCATGGACAATGATAGATAAAATCACTCCTCGTCCGGATGCTAAAATAGAAAAGATTCTTGCTGATGACGGAATTGAACAATTGGAGCCTGTAATCACCAGTAAAAAAACTTATGTTGCACCTTTTGTAAATGCAGAAGAATGCCAGTATCTGGTTATTGAAGACAGTTTCCCGAACGGACGCCCGGAACTTGAAAAAGCGGGGCTTTACTTTACAGACCGTACTACAGTAGACAAGGTTGAAAAAATGAAGGTTTGTACTTGTCTTAATCCGCTGCATACATTCCTGGCTGTTAGCGGCTGTTTACTTGGTTATACTCTTATTTCTGATGAAATGAAAGATTCTGATTTGCTTTGTCTTGTAAAACGTCTTGGTTATGAAGAAGGACTTCCTGTAGTTGTTGACCCTGGCATTATAAAACCACGCGATTTTATTGATGAAGTTGTAAATGTTCGTATTCCAAATCCGTTTATGCCAGATACGCCTCAGCGAATAGCTTGTGATACTTCTCAAAAACTCAGCATTCGTTTTGGCGAAACAATAAAAGGTTATCTTGCCCGTGCTGACCTGAATGTTAAAGACCTTAAGGTTATTCCTCTTGTTTTTGCTCTGTGGTTGCGTTATCTTATGGCAATCGATGATAACGGTAATGCATTTGAACTTAGTCCAGATCCATTACTTGAGGAATGTCGAAAATATGTAGTTGAATCTAATTCCCTTGATTCTCTTCTTAGTCGTTCAGAAATCTTTGGTGTTAATCTTTTTGAAGCAGGTCTTGCAGACAAGGTAAAGGATTTCTTTGCTCAACTAACAAAAGGCAATGGTGCTGTTAGAAAAACAATTCATGAATATAATAATGTATAATTGTGATGTAATAAAAAAGGTTAGTTTCAACTAACTATTGGGGTTTACAAAATGAGAATTATATTAATCCGCCATGGTGAACCAAATTATGAGAAGGATTGTCTTACAGAACTTGGCCATGAACAGGCTATAATTGCTGCACAGCGGCTTTTACGAGAAGGTATTGAAGAAATTTATTCTTCGCCACTTGGCCGCGCTTTACAGACTGCACAGCATTTTTCAGAACTGTCAGGAATTACAAAAATTCAGGTTTTGGATTTTATAAAAGAAATTCGTTTTGGAATAGAAGGGGAGTTGTACGATAAAAAATGGAATCCGTGGCTTGGTGTTGATGCTCTTGTAAAAAGTGGTCAGAATCTACAGACACCTGACTGGCGTGAATTTCCGGTTTTTAAAGATACATTTTCAACAATCGATTCAGATAAAATTGCAGTTGAAGCAGACAAATGGCTTTTAACATTAGGTTACAAACGAGAAGGTTTATACTATCGTTGTACACGCCAGGATGATGCCGAAAAAACAATTGCAGTTTTTTGTCATGGTGGTTCAAGTACAGCTTTTATGGCACATGTTCTTAATCAGACATTCCCATATATGTGCGCTTCTCTTTTACGATATCCGTTTACTACAATTTCGATTTTGAAATTTGACAGAACACCAGGAAATTTGACATTACCAATAATTGAACTTTTGAACGATAACGGACATTTGAGAAAAGAACAGGTCAAGGCGTTGTATTGATGGGACAAATTAAAATTATTCAAGGTGACATAACAAAATTAAATTGCGACGCAATTGTAAATGCTGCAAATGCTTCCCTTCTTGGAGGCGGTGGAGTTGATGGTGCAATCCATTTTGCTGCAGGGCCTGAGCTGCTTGCTGAATGCCGCACTCTTCATGGGTGCAGAACTGGTGAAGCAAAAATTACTAAGGGATATAAACTTCCTGCAAAATTTGTAATTCATACTGTTGGTCCGATTTATTATGAACATGCACCTCTTGAAGCCGAAGAACTTCTAACTTCCTGTTATGAAAACTCTTTGAAACTTGCAAAAGAAAAGGGAATCAAAACAATCGCTTTTCCTTTGATTTCTGCCGGAGTTTACGGTTATCCGCAGCGGGATGCTATAAAAGTCGCTGTAGAAACTATGAAACTTTACCAGAAAGAGTTTGAAGAAATTACACTTGTGTTGTTTGGGGATAGGGAATATAGTTTTGCAAAAGAGGATTACAGGGAGTTTGTGTAGTTTTTTAAAAGAGGCAGAGCCCGCAAAAGAAGCCGCAAAAGAAGAGGATGTTAAATAAAAAACGCTTCCTGAATCAGGAAGCGTTTAATTTAGCGGGGGTAGGACTCGAACCTACGGCCTCCGGGTTATGAGCCCGACGAGCTGCCAACTGCTCTACCCCGCGTCGAATGTGATAAAATATTATATGATTTTGTTAATGTTGTCAATAGCAAAAACGACGTTTTAATAAATAATATTTATTGTAAATGCTCGGGGTCTTCTGTAATTGAAGAATATTTTAATCGGCATTCTACTATGGCGAGAAGTATAGAGGCTACTGCAAACCATCGTAGGGCGTTTTGGAAGCCGGCAAAAAAGTCATAAACGCCATGAATAAAGACTGCTGATAGAAAACATGAAATTGCTGTATGTTTGTTACGAATACTGAATATAAATAATCCGCATAAGCCTGTACAGGTCATGTGGATTAAATCAGAACTGAATATTCGTACGAAAATCTGTCCATATAATAGCGTTGCATTACGATTATTAGCCATTTGCAGATGGTCCAGATAATATACAATTGATTCAAAGCAGCCAAGTGCGAGTCCCATTGTAAATGCCAGTAACAGAAAATCTAGAGGTGATTTATCTTTCTTTGGAAGTGGAAGAATAAAAACACATTTTAGAAGTTCTTCAATTAAACCATACAGAAAGATAGATTTTAATATTGCACGTAAAATAGGTAATGATGTAAGAATATTAAGTGACGGCAGAAAGAATTGAATTACTGAAATTGGAAGGACTGCTGCGAGTCCTAAAAGTACTGCTATAGAAAGATGGCCTGGATTTGATTTAAAGGCAAATGTAAAAATCAAAAAGCCGGTAATTAGAGGAATAAAGCAAAGTATAATTGGAAGTATAATGCTTAAGAACATACACAATCACCGCAGCCTTCATTTCCACCACAGCCGCCACATTCTTCATTGCTGCCACAGCCACCGCAATTACCGCCGCAACCACCACAGCCTGATTCCAATTGAGCAAGTTCTTCTTCAGTTGTATCACGAACTTCAACAACTTCTATATCAAAGTTCAGGATTTTTCCTGCCATTTCGTGGTTCCCGTCAATCTTTACTCTGTCTCCGTTTACTTCGATTACAGTTACTATTGTAGGTCCTGCTGGTGTCATAACCTGAAACTGCATACCAACTTCAATTTCGGCATCTGTTTCAAAACGGTCTTTTGAAAGCTCTGCAACAAGTCGTTCGTCACGTTCACCGTAGCCGTCCTTTGGCTGGATTGTACAGGAAAATTTGTCGCCTGGTGCTTTTCCTTCGAGTTGTGCTTCAAGGCCTGGAATTAAATATCCTCTTCCGTGAACATAACCCAGAGGTTCTATGCCCGCAGAAGAATCAAGCTCAACTCCATTAGCATCTCTGAGAGTATAATGAAATGCAGCGAATTTATCTTTTGTAATTGTCATTTAGAATCCCATCTCATCAAGATTTTTTGCGTTGTCCTGTACTACTTCAAGAATTTCAGGACAAGCATCTTTTAAATATCGTTCAATTCCCATTTTAAGGGTCATGAGTGCCATAGGGCAGCTTCCACATGCACCTGTAAGATTCAAGTGAACACGTTTTTCATCATCAATACACACAAATTCCATATCGCCGCCATCGGCCTGGAGCTGTGGCCTGAACATTTCAAGTGCTTCTTTTACTGTTGCTTCTAAGTTTTCCATAGAGGTCTCCTCATAAGGGCACACGGCCCAATTTTAATTATCTAATTCATCAAGTTTTCTGTTTAATTCTATTATGCGAGTATGCAGATAATGGTCAACAGTTGATTTCTCTAAAATACCAAGAGTGTCACCGTCGGTATCTACAATAGGCATTGCATCAATATCGTTTTCTTCAAAAAGCTGATAGGCATCGGGCAGGGTAGTAGAAGGCTTTACTGTAATTGTAACAGGATCCATAATATCCATTGCAAGCATGGTTTCGGCAAAGTCTCCAATCTGCATAACTTCCTTAAGGTGTTCAAGACTGATTACACCAACAAGCTTTCCCTGATGATTTTTTACAGCATAGTTCAAATTCTGATTACGGCTGAACGAATTGAGGATTGTAAACAGGCTGTCGTTTTCATTTACAATTGCAGGTGAATCATAATTGCAGACTTTTTCTTTACCCCACATAACATCAGTAACACGCGAGTTCTTTTTAATATCATCAACTGTAACATTGAGTCCGCATTCGCCGGCTTTTGTAACTCCAATTTTTACAAAAACAGGTCCTGCAAGCTGAACAATAAATGTAGTTGCTGTAATAATCAAAAGAATCTGTGGCCCTATTGAATCTGCAAAGTCGTTGCCTGCCGCAATAGAAAGACCAATTGCTACGCCAGCTTGACTCAAAAGACAATAAGGAAGATATTTTTGGACAGTCTTAGGTGCTTTTGTAAGCCAGGCACCAAAGCTAGAACCGATTGATTTTCCAAGGGTGCGGCCTAAAACATAAATAATTGCAATGAGCCCAAGGAACGGTGTAATAATCCAGATATTTAGTTTGGCGCCGACAAGTACAAAGAACAAAACGTAAATTGGCGGAGTGTATTTGTCTACAAGCGGGAAAACGCCTTTTGTTTTTGCAGGTGCAAAGTTAACCATTACAAAGCCAAGACTCATTGCCGCAAGAATGTTATCAAAATTAAAGGTTTCGCAAACGCCTGTGCAAAGGAAAAGACAGCCTAGCGCAAATGTAAGAATGCGACCTTCCTTGTTTAAAAGATGGCGTGTAATAAAACTGAGCAAAAATCCGAATGCAGCACCAATCAAAAGAGAGCCAAAAATGTCTCGGAAGATGTTGAGTAACTGCGGTAAAAATCCCAGTGCGTTTCCACCAATAAGGGGAGTTACTATTGTAGAAGCAATTGTGTACAGAATAAGTGCTACTGCATCGTCCATGGCAACAATTCCGTAAACTGTTGTTGTGAGCGGACCGCGGGTTCGGTATTCTGCAAGAACATCGGTTGTAGCGGCTGGAGCTGTTGCAGAACAGATTGCACCCAAAATTAATCCGAGTGAAACTGCGCGTGTAATATCCTTTGTAATAAGCCAGACAACAAGTGTTACAACTCCACCAACAACAATTGCCGGAGTGATTGCTTCAAATAAAAGAATGCTTATAAACTGCTTACCGTATTTTTTTATTACATTAAGCTTAAGCTCACCGCCAATTAAAAATCCTATTAGAGAAAGGGCAACTGTGCTTATTGGATCCAGAGCTGCAATTACATTTGGTTCAAGAATATGAAAGCCAGAAGAACCAATTATAATTCCCATTACAATGTAGCCTACAACCTGCGGAATTTTTAATTTTTGAAAAAGCCATCCGCCAAGTGCGCCAACAAAAAGAATGAGACCTAAAAGCAGAACAAGCTGGGTTGCCTGAATTTTTGTAAAATGAAATATTGCCGGTAATAAATTCGCTAATGGGTCGTCCATAATT
>JAFZWX010000061.1 GCA_017617145.1 Treponema sp.
ATGAATCAAAATCTGTTCAAGATATTTTACAGAAAGATTTCGTCTGTGTGAAAGCAGTTTGAGCGGAACATATTTATCTGCCTCTGCCGATGCCAGATCTTCCATAATCAAAAGTGCGTACTGTCCGCGTGTGGAAATTTTATACATATCTTATTTCCTCCTCTATAGGAGGGGGAAGTCTCCCCCTCGCTTCAACCGCCTACGGCGTTTTTCGCTACCCCTTCTAACGGGGGTCACCCCCGTAACGCCCCCGCAATGCGTTCAAGAGCCTCTTCAAGTACCGGCCGTGGAGTTGCTACATTAATTCTCTGATAGAACTCACCTTCCGGACCAAACATAGTTCCCCGGTCCAGCCAGACCTTTGCTTTATTTACAATGATGTCATCAATTTCTGAATCAGAAAGTCCAAGCTTTGAAAAATCAAGCCAGAGGAGAAAAGTTCCCTCCGGTTCAATTAACCTAACTAACGGTAGTTTGTCTGCAAGGAAGCTTCTTGTAAAATCTATATTTTCCTTTAGGTGTTTATGTAAATCTAAAAGCCACGGCTTACCGTTTTTATAAGCAGCAAGTGCCGCAGTTAATCCCATAACACTTGGTTCGTCATAACCAGTCTTATCTTTTTCATCACGGAACTTTTTTCGCAAAACAGGGTTTTTAATAAAGTTTGTAGAAAACTGTAACCCAGCAAGATTAAAGGTTTTGCTTACAGACATTGAAACAATAGAGTTTTCAGCAGCCTCGGGTGAGAGTGTTGAAAAAACTGTATGTTTATTATCACCATATACAAAATCATTATGAATCTCATCTGCAAAAACTATTACGTTATTACGTAGACAGATTTCGTTAAGCTTCTGAAGCTCTTCCCGGGTCCACACACGACTCACAGGATTATGCGGACTACAAAGAATAAAAAGCTTTACGTTATTATCAATAATCTTTTGCTCAAAATCTTCAAAATCAATATAGTACTTGCCGTCTTTTTCATATAAAGAAGAAGTTACAAGCTTGCGGTTATTCAGTTCAATCATATTTTTAAAAGGATAATAAACCGGAGTTTGAATAATTACCGCATCGCCTTCTTTTGTACAGGCCTTGATTGCACAGGAAATTCCAAACACAACACCTGGAGTTGTAACAAGGTCACGACGTTCCGGTGAAAAATCATGTTCGGTCTGCATCCAGTTTCTAAGGGCTGCAAAGAACTCATCATCGAGACAGGAATATCCAAAGATTCCATGGTCTACTCTATTATGTAAAGCTTCCAAAATTGCAGGGGCCGTTGGAAAATCCATATCTGCAACCCAGAGCGAAAGTACATCTGCTGGTTTCCCGCGAACAACGGCGAGATCTGTTTTAATACAGTTTGTGCCATGGCGGTCAATTACGGTGTTGAAGTTGTAGCTCATGTGTACTCCTTGGGGGCGTTACGGGGGCAAGCCCCCGTTGAGAGGGTAGCGACCAACGAAGTGGGCGCGCAGGGGGAGACTTCCCCCTCCCTACTTAAAAAATACTTAAGTTTTTTAGCTTAACCTATTGACTTAGTAGGTATATTCAAGTATAAATAGTATTACCTACTAAGTCAATAGGCATATATATTTTTTTATAAGAGAGGCGAACATGGCAAAGATACTTGATCAGCCGCGCTATAAATGTGCGCTTGCCGCAATGCAGACTGTCCATGCAATCCCTGGAGCAATTCCGGTTTTGCATTCTGGACCTGGTTGTGCAGCAAAATTGAATGATAACAACGGAACAAGCGGACGTTTCAGCCCGAATATTTTTCCTTGTAGTTCTGTAAGTGAAAAGGAAGTTGTTTTTGGAGGAACCGGAAAGCTGCGTTCTACTATAGAAAATGCTCTGAAAGTTATCGATGCCGATTTGTTCGTTGTTCTTTCGGGATGTACTAGTGAAATTATTGGTGATGATATAGAAGAAGTTGCCGGTAATTTTGCAAATGCAGAAAAGCCTGTTCTGTGGGCTAAGACTCCAGGCTTTAAAGGAAACAACTATCTTGGTCATGACTGGATTTTGAAATCTATTTTTGAACAGTATCTTGAGCGTGATGAAGTTGTTGCAGCCTATTCCGATGCAGATGGCGAAGTGAAAAAAGAAAAGGGTCTTGTAAATCTTTTTGTGGCTCCTCCACAGCAGGATCCATACTGGCTTGGAAATCTCCGCGAAATTGAAAGTCTTCTTACAGCAATTGGTCTTAAGCCTAATACAATTTTTGGTTTTGGCCGTGGTATTGAAAATCTTAAAAAGCTGCCACAGGCTGAATACACAATTCTTGTTTCACCATGGACTGGTATTGAGAGTGCTAAATATCTGGAACGCCGTTTTGGTATAAAACTTTTACAGTATCCTGTTCTTCCTATTGGTGCTACAGAGACTACAAAGTTCCTTCGTGCAGTTGCTGATTTTACCGGTGCTGATAAAGAGCTTGTTGAAAAGGTTATTACAGAAAAAGAAGCTGAGTTCTACTATTATATTGAACGCTTTGCCGACACTTTACTCGAGACCCGTATTCTTGGAAAACGCTTTACGGTTGCAAGTGACAGCGAATATGCAATTGCCGTAACTAAGTTCCTTGTAAATGATATGGGTCTCTTCCCTGAAAAAGTTTTCATTACTGATGATGCTCCAAAGGCACACCAGCAGAAGATTATTGATGAGCTGAATAATCTGAATTACGGAATTACAACTCCGGTTCAGTTTACAACAGACGGTCACGATATTCACGAGCAGATTAAGGCTGCTGATTTTGCGGGAACCCCACTTATTCTTGGTTCAAACTGGGAAAAGAAGCTTGCCGCAGAAATTGGTGCTCACTTTGTAAACGTAAGCTACCCTATGCTGGAAAAACTCGTAATTAATGATCACATTGCCGGCTATTCGGGAGGACTTCACCTTCTTGAACAGATATTCACCGCTGCAATGAGCAAATTGAAACTGTAAAAGAGATTGTCGGGTCAAGCCCGACAATGACATAAGGAGATTTTATGCCATTTAATTTTAAGAATGCAAATATAGCAATACGCGAGAACCGGCTTGGTTCTATTACAGGTTTTGTTGGAGACCTGGAAACTCTGGTAAAAAAATCTGAAGACGGAAGCCTTCGTAACCGCGAACGCTGCTTCAGCCAGTCGAGTTCATGTCTTTCAGGTTGTGCTTTGAATGCTCTTGCAGCTATCCGTAATGTAGCTGTTGTTTACCATGCACCTGCAGGTTGTACTGCAATGGCAAGTAACGATGCCGTAAAGTTCGGACAGATTGCAGCCCGCGTAAACAAGACAACTAACTCTGTTTTTGTATGTACAGATTTGAACGAAAAAGACACCGTATTTGGTGCTACAAACGATCTTCGAAAAATCATTCAGCATACTTATGATACTTACAAGCCGGACGCAATCTTTGTTTCAACAAGCTGTGTTTCCGGTGTAACTGGTGAAGACGTTGACGGCGTTGCAAGTGATCTTGATGCAGAACTTCCAATTCCTGTAATCCCGGTTCACTGCGAAGGCTTTAAGTCAAGAATCTGGGCCAGTGGTTTTGATATTTCTGACCACGCAGTTTTGCAGGGAATTGTTCAGCCTCCAAAGCAGAAACGTCGTACAATCAATATCAAAAACTTCTATGAGAGTGCCCGCCCTCAGATTACAAAAATCTTTAACGAAGTATTTGATGCTGAACCTCAGTTTCTTTACTGTAATGCAACTATTGAAGAACTCAGCCACCTGAGTGAGGCACTTTGTACAGTTTGTATCTGTGGTACTCTGGGAACTTATCTTGGAAACGCACTTGAAGAAACTTACGGTGTTCCTTATGTTCGCACAATCAACCATTCGGGAGTAACAGGATTTGAAACCTGGCTTCGTGGAATTGGGGATGCAATCGGTAAGCGCGCAGAAGTAGAAGCTTATATTGAAAAGCAGCGTGCAATTTATATTCCTCAGATTGAAGAAGTTACAAAGAAACTTAAGGGCTTACGTGCTGTAATTGGTATGGGTCCAGGCTTTACTTATGAAATTGCCCGTGTTCTTCAGGAATTCGGAATGACTGTAGATTACGCGCTTGCATGGCACTATGACTACAAGTACGACAACGGTCAGGTTCCGCCGGCACTGGAGCACTTACTCAAAACTTCTCCAAAAGATATGAGAGTTGCAGTTGCCGACCAGCAGAACTATGAAGTTTTGAATATCCTTAATCACTTTAAGCCTGATGTTTACTTCAGCCGTCATCCGGGAACTACTGTCTGGGCAATTAAACAGGGTTTTGCGGCAGTGTTTGTTGCCGATGAATATACAGTTTTCGGTTACGAAGGAACACTTAAGTTTGCAAAGCTGATTCTGGACACGGTAACAAACCGTTCGTTTGAAAAGAATCTTGCTGCACGTATCAAGCTGCCATACACAAAGTGGTGGTACGAACAGAATGCAGATAAATTCATCAAAGCAGAAGTGAAGAAATAAGGGGACATAAAATGGCAAAACAAATACACGAATCATTAACAGAACTTGTAGGAAACACACCGTTGGTACATCTTAACGGTTATGAAAAAAAACTTGGGCTTAGGGCTCATATTTTTGCAAAGGTAGAATATTTTAATCCAATCGGCAGCATTAAAGACCGAATTGTTCTTCGTATTATTGAAGATGCAGAACGTGAAGGAAAAATCAAACCTGGTGTAACTACACTTGTTGAATACACAAGCGGTAACACAGGAATTGCCGTAAGTGCTATTGGTGCAATGAAAGGCTACAAGGTTCAGATTTATCTTCAGGAAGGTGTAAGTAAAGAACGACTTCAGGTAATGAAAGCCTTTGGTGCAAACGTTCAGAAAATTGGTGAAGTTCCGGAGCTTCAGGAATCGCTTAAAGCAACTAACAATGACTTTGTTGCCGCTACAAATCTTTTAAAGCAGCATATCCGCGAAAGAGTTGCAGCCGGTGATGACATTTACTTTGTTGATCAGATGATTAATCCTTTGAACCCTCAGGCCCATCACGACACAACAGGAGAAGAAATCTGGGAGCAGACAGACGGAGACCTTGCCGCAGTTGTTAGTGCTGTTGGAACTGGCGGTACAATCCGTGGTGTAAGCGATTCCATTAAAAGCAAAAGTGAAGCAGTAAAAATTATTGCCGTTGAACCAGCTTTGGATGCCGCTGCCCTTACAGGTATTCACAACTTTACCGAAGTTCCTGAAGAACGCGTTCCAATTGCTCTTAAAAACAAGATTGGCATTTATGATGAAGTGCTTATTGGCAAAGTTGACACAGCTTTTGAAGCAGCCCGCACAGTTGCAAAAACAGACGGCGTACTTGTAGGAAACTCAAGTGGTGCAGCTCTTTGGGGTGCCACTGAGATTGCGAAGCGGCCTGAATTTGAAGGAAAGAATATTGTTGTTATTTTCCCGGATACAGGCTTACGCTATTTGAGTACAGATTTATTTAATGTATGACAATTCAGCAAATAAAGTATGTTCTTGGAGTTGCAGACTGCGGCTCCTTGAACAGGGCTTCTGAAAAACTTTATATTTCTCAACCTTCGCTCACGAGTGCAGTTCATGAACTTGAATACGAAATTGGTTTTCGGATTTTTTCAAGAAGCTCGCGCGGGGTTGCTGTTACCGAACACGGAAAACAGTTTATTGAAGATGCCCGCAAACTTTATAAAAACTACGAAACCTTTGTAACAAAATACACCGAAAAAGAAAAAAAGAATTTTGGAGTATCTACACTTTATTACGCCTTTGCCCGCACCGCTTTTGTTGACCTTGTAAAACGCTTTTCTCCGGAAGGTTATGATTTTGCATTCCGAGAAATGAAAGCCAGCGAAGTAATTGACGATGTTGCACAAGGTCGAAGTGAACTTGGAATTATTTATCTGAGCGACGGCAACCGCCATGATATCCAAAAGCTTTTAGACACTAACCAGGTCATTTTTCATCATCTTACCGAATGTAATGCCTTTGTTTATTTATACAAAGATCATCCGCTTGCCGAAAAATCTTCTATTTCGCTTGATGAACTTTCGGATTTTCAGTTTGTAACTTATGATAAAACTGAACTCAGTGCCTTTTTTTCAAAGGAAGTCCTTGAACGACGTGAGCTCACACAGGCAATTACCGTTGCAGACCGTTCAACCGTATTAAGCCTTTTAAAATCCTTGAACGGCTACACTTTTCTTTCCGGCATCATAGGCGAAGAAAGCGACGGCGACTACATTCCAATTCCACTAAAAAATATCGAAGAAGATTACACCCGCACCTTTGAACTTGGCTACATCACAAAAAAAGACCTTCACATGAACAACATAGGCCTTACCTACATCGACAATATCCGCCGTATTCTGCATATTGCAGGATTTACGTGTTAGTTATTTTTATTAATTTACCGCAACAAATCTTCTGATTCTATATGTAACACCAAGCCGTTCACAAATTCGCGCACACTCCTCTTCATCTTCTTTTGTAATTGTTGTGGCAACTGTTGTTAAGATAACTTTTGAAACATATTTCTTTGCATCCTGGGCAAAAGCGAGCATGGCAGGAAAAGCCTTTTCCTTAAATACAGGACGAACGGTTTTTTCATAAATTTCTGGATTACTTGAATTCAAACTTATAGAAAGCGCATCTATCTTACCTGCAAGAAGCGGGGCAACAGACTTTTTATTTATAAGATCTGCAAGGCCGTTTGTGTTGATTCTCACCGGCAGCGAGAAATTTGCCTTCAAAAAATCAGCCACTTCGAGAAGAACATCCAAAGCCTCTGTCGGTTCTCCATAACCGCAGAAAACAAACTCCTTGTAATTTTTGAAACGCTCCTGTTTTGATTCTTCTTTTATCGCATTAATTACTTCCTGTGCAGTTGGTTCGCGTTCAAGCCAAAGAGTATCAACATTTTCAAATTCGGCGCCGGCAGCCTTCTGACGAATACAAAATGTACACGCACAAGGGCAGCGGTTTGTAAGATTTATATAAAGTCCTGTATATTCAGGATAAATTATTGTCATTCCTTTGTTCATTCAAGCACCTTCATTTTGAAAGTTTTTTAAGGTTAATCCGAAATCCTTTTTATGTCAATTATAGTTTTTTCCTATAACTCCCATATAAAAATTGTATTATTCAAAATCCGCAATTTTATATATAACATAGTATGTTAGTAGGTAATGCCGTGCTAATACTCCTAATTTTTTTTATAAATAGTCCTATCGGAGAGGGTTTATTATTTTGAAAATCAGGAAATAAGAAGAGGTATAACATGAGGAAAAACATTGTATCACTAATTAAACGACTTTTGCCTGTGCTAGGTATTCTTCTTACATTTTTAATACAAATTGCCATACCAGACAGTTCTCTGCATCCGTCTTCAAAGCATCATTATTATGAAGGACTCCTGTTTATTCTGCTTGGTATTGCACTGCTGTTCTTTGTTCTTTCGTTGTTTATTAAAAAAATCCGCGAAAGTCTTACTGAAAAAGGCCCTTTTCTTTTTGGGGCCTCTGGTCTTGTTATTATAATAAATCTTGTTACAGCAAAGTTCGCGCTGCTCCCGGTTATCTTTTTTCCAAGCTACAACAATATTCTTGCAATCTTTATGGAACAGACTGTTCTTCTGGCAAAGTGTGTAGGCTATTCTTTTAAACTCATGATTCTTGGAGTTTTCTGGGGAATTACAGTTGGTTTTATCACAGGTGTTTTTCTTGGATTTTCAAAAAAGGTTTATTACTGGATTAATCCTTACATAAAATTGATTGGACCAATTCCGGCAACGGCGTGGATTCCTCTTGTACTTACAACTTTTCCGACAACCTTTGGAGCAAGCGTTTTTATTATTGCACTTGCCGTGTGGTTTCCGGTTCAGCTTATGACAAGCTCTGGCATTCAGAATACAAGTAAGGTTTATTTTGAAGTTGGAAAAACTTTAGGTGCAGGAACCTTCTTTCAGGTTTTCAAAATTGCAGTTCCGGCAGCGCTTCCAAATATCTTTCAGGGTATTTTTAATGGAATCTGTGCAGCCTTTATAGCACTTATGACTGCCGAAATGTTTGGTGCAAAATATGGAATCGGCTGGTACATAAGCTACCAGAAAGCAATGATGATGTACGCCGGTGTTTATGCAGGCCTTATTTTAATTGCAGTTTTCTGTACTGTGATTATCACAGCACTGTTCAAGGTTAGAGGAAAGCTTCTTGTCTGGCAGAAGGGTCTTATTAAATGGTAGGTGTGTAAGGCAACGCGTAAGGAGAATGATATGTCTGGAGAAATAAGATTATTAAATATAAATAAAACTTTTAATGAAAATACGCCTGAAGAGGTTGTTGCGCTCAATGGAGTAAAATTTACAATTCCAGCCGAAAGCTTTGTTTCACTTATCGGGCCTTCGGGTTGTGGTAAGACTACTCTGCTCCGCTGTATTGCAGGCCTTGAAACTCCAACCAGTGGCGAAGTTTTTGTTGATGACGTAAAAGTAACAAAACCTGGAAGCGATAGAGGCTTTGCATTTCAGCAGGCAAATCTTTTTCCATGGCTGAATATCCGCGATAACATTGCTTTCGGATTAAAAGCCCGCCACATTTACAAGGAACAAAAAGACGAAGTTGATAAATTCATTGAGCTTGTAGGTCTTAAAGGTTTTGAAAAATCTTTTCCGCACCAGCTTTCGGGTGGTATGAATCAAAGAGCAAGCCTTGCACGTGCCCTTGTTGGTCATCCAAAAATCCTTTTGCTTGACGAACCTCTTGGTGCCCTTGACGCCTTTACACGAATGACCATGCAGGACGAAATCTTAAGACTTTGGAAAGAGCACAACACAACAATGGTTATGGTAACACATGATGTTGATGAAGCCGTTTACCTTAGCGATTACGTTGTTGTTATGAGTCCGCGCCCTGCAAAGGTTGAAAAAATCATTGGTATTGATTTAACACATCCCCGTGCACGCGGTCAGGATGTCTTCTTAAAATACCGTACACAAATTCTTGAAATTCTTGATTACGCAGGAAAAGTTCAGGAAGTTGAATATGCAATTTAGAAAAGGAGGAATATTGTATATGAAAAAATCATTGATTGCAGGAGCGCTCATCGTTGCAGCGACTTCTGTTTTATTCCTTGGTTGCAGCAAAAAATCCACAGCTGCTGCCAGTGGAAACACAGAACAAAAGGTTGTTCGAATTAACTTCTCTACAGGAAGCTTGTGTCATGCCCCGGTACACGTTGCTATGAAGCTTGGACTTTTTGAAGAAGAACTTGCAACAATCGGTCAAAAGGCTGAATACGTTCAGGTTGTAGAAGGTGGAGCAACTTTGGGAGAAATGATTGCTTCTGGTAAGGTTGATGCAGGCTACGGTTTGTATGCAACACAGCTTCAAGCAATGGAAAACGGACTTCCAATTTCGTTTACTTCGGGAATCCACATTGGTTGTACAAAATATTATGTTCGTGCCGACAGCGACATTTATTCTGCAGCAGATTTGCGTGGAAAAACAATTGGTGTTCCAGGTCTTGCCGACAGTGCCGTAATGAATCTTAAGCGAAAGCTTGTTGATGTTGGAATTGGAGTAACAGCAGACAATAACGAAGTAGAATTTATTGCCTACGCTTCTTCTGACCTTGCAATTGCCTTGAACAACGGAGCCGTAGATGTAATTGGTGCTCACGATCCTGTTGCTACAAAGGGAGAGCTTGCATACGGCTTTAGAAAGATTCTTGATACAGGTACTGATGAAAAGTTCGTAAAAGAATATTGCTGCCAGCAGTTTGTAACACATAAGCTGCTTCGTGAAAATCCGGAAGGCGCAGCCGCAGTTACACGTGCCTTACAAAAAGCCGCTGCTTATGTAGAAGCAGAACCTCGCGCAGTTGCACAGCTTCAGATTGAAAATGATCTTGTTGCAGGTGACCTTGATTTCAACGCTGCCTTGCTCGAAGAATTAAACTATCAGCCAAGCCGTTCACTTGGAAAGAAAACCTTTGATGCAGCAGCACGCCAGCTTCAGGCTGTTGGAATCTTAAAGGCAGAAACAGATATCGAAAAGTTTATTGAACAGGGTTACATTGAACTGTTTGGAGTTCCAGACGGATACATCTACGACAGCGCAACAAAAACCTACAAAGAAATCAACGGAAACAGAGGTTAGTATTATGAAAAATTTAAACATCATCTTGTCAGGTATTACAGCATTGCTTGGACTTTTGGTTGGTATTGCACCTTACACCTTTGCAAAGGTTTGCGGTATGGCTAACATGCACTGCCACAAGGTAACTGCTCCAACAGTATTAGTTTTTGGTATTTTGATTTTTGTAGTTTCTGCTGCACAGGCTGTAATTTTATGGAAAAAGAAATAACAATAAAAGGGCTTGCTCTTGCAAACATCAGGCGTAAGCCCTTCAGAACTGCTGCACTCATAGCGCTCATTTCTCTTTGTGCGGCAGTTCTGTTTGGTTCATTAATTCTTGTCTCAAGCGTTAAAAACGGAATACAGGGTATTCAGTCCCGCATTGGTGCTGACCTTATGATTGTTCCAGAAGGCTATGAAGCAAAAATGGAAGGAGTTCTTCTTTCGGGTGAACCAAGTTATTTTTACATGGATAAAAGTATTGAAAAAGTAATTCAGGATATTGAGGGAGTTCAAAACGTTACTTCGCAGTTTTATCTAACAAGTCTTACCGAAAGCTGCTGCGATTTTCCAGTCCAGATAATCGGTTTTGACAAAACAAGCGATTTTATTGTAAAGAACTGGGCACGTAAAAAAGTTTCAGATTCTGAATCAGGCGGGAAAGAGTTTATTCTTGCAGGCAGCAATATTTCTACAACAAAAAATACAGTAACCTTTTTTTCGGGCACACACGAAGTTACTGCACGGCTTGCAAAAAGCGGAACCGGAATGGACAACGTAATTTATGCGGACCTTCCGACTCTGCAAAAAATGTTTGAAGATGCAAAACAAAAAGGCTTTGGTTTTATTTCTGATGGAGATACCAGAACAAAAACAAGCGTGATTTTTATAAAGCTGGCTCCGGGTTTTAAACCAGACGGCGTTGCATTAAGAATTCAGAATGCCGTTAGCGGTGTGCAGATTATCCAAAGCCAGAAGTTTGTTTCTACTTTTGTAGAAAAGCTTTCTTCATTTTTGATTTTTATTTATACAAACTGCATTCTTGTTTTGCTCATTTGTGTTCTTACAACTGCATTTGTCTTTTCACTTACTTTGAACGAACGCATAAGGGAATTTTCAATTCTTCGCGTGCTTGGTGCAGATCATTCAACTCTGCAAAAAATTATTTTTACCGAAGCAGGCATTCTTGGAATCATTGGTTCAGTTATAGGTCTGTTCGTTTCGGCTCTTATAATCATTCCGTTTAATCTTATTATTTCCGAAAAAATAGCGCTGCCTTTTGCAATGAGCAGTCCGCTTTTCATTATAGTTTTTGCTCTGATTGTTTTTGTAATTTCGATTGTTTCCTGCCTTACTGCCGCAATTTTCAGTGCAATAAGGATTTCAAAATTTGAAGTTTACGGAGGAGCAAAATGATTGAAATACAAAATCTTTCAAAAGCTTTTACAACTCCTTTTGGAAAAAAACAGGTTCTTGATAATTTTTCACTTACAGTTCCAGCCGGAACTTTTCTTGGCATTTCCGGAAAATCTGGCGCCGGTAAATCAACCTTGCTTTCAATAATTGCAGGATTACAAAAACCGGATTCAGGAAAAGTTTTAATAACCAGCCCTGCCGCACAAACTGAAGATGATAATCTGGCAACGGATTTGTTTACGCTTAATGACAAGGAACTTTCATTATTCAGAAATAAAAACATAGGCTTTGTTTCGCAGGAACAGAGCTTCCTTGAAAATTACACTGTGTTTGATAATGTCCGCCTTCCTTACTTTATTGGAAAAAATAAAAAACCAACTTTAGAAGAAACCCAGGCAATAAACAAGCGAACAACAGAGCTCCTTGAAGATCTAGGAATTGCCCACCTTGCCCAAAGCTACCCCAAAGACCTTTCCGGCGGCGAAAATCACCGTGTACTAATTGCACGCGCACTCATAAATAATCCTCAAATTATTCTTGCAGATGAACCTACAGAATCGGTGGATAGTGAACGAACTAACCAGATTGTTGAAATCTTCAAAAAACTTTCAAAACAGGGAAAAACAATTATTCTTGTAAGTCACGACGAAAAGGTTCTTCAGAAATGTGATAAAATCTGCAGACTATAAAATATGACATTTGAATGTCATATTTAAGCCAGTGCCTGCTCCAGATCCGCAATCAAATCATCTGCACTTTCAAGGCCTACAGAAAGGCGCAGAGTGTTTGGAGTAATTCCGTTTTTAAGACAAAGCTCTTCCGGTACATCGGCGTGAGTTTGAGTTGTAGGGTATGTGATTAAGGTTTCTGTGCCGCCAAGACTTTCGGCATATTTTATGAGTTGAACTTTTTCGAGCACAGACAAGGCTTTTTCTTTTGTATTTGTTCTAAAGGTTATCATTGCACCAAAACCGCGGGCCTGTTTTTTCATTATTTTGTGTCCCGGATGTTCAGGAAGCCCTGGATAAATGATGCTTGTAACATTCTTTTGAGTTTTTAGCCATTGTGCAATTTTTTGTGCAGTTGCCTGCGAACGTTCCATTCTTATACCAAGCGTTTTTATTCCCCGAAGGACAAGCCAGCTGTCAAAAGCCGAAAGTCCTGAACCGACTGTCTTTATTAAAAATCGAAGTTGTTCCTTAAGTTTTTCATCCTTAACAACAATAAAACCTGCAAGAGTATCGTTATGCCCCGCAAGAAATTTTGTGCCGCTGTGAACTACAATGTCTGCACCAAGCTCCAGAGGGTTCTGAAAATAAGGAGACATAAAAGTATTATCCACAATTAACAGCAGATTATGGGCATGTGCAATTCTGGCAGTCTTTGCAATATCGGTAACGTTCATCATTGGATTTGTTGGGGTTTCTACATATATTGCTTTTGTTTCTGGAGTGATTAAAGTTTCAAGATTATCTGTTGCACAGTTTGCACGGGTAAACTTAATTCCGTTTTTTATAGAAACATTATCAAAAAGTCTGATTGTGCCACCGTATAAATCTGAATCAACAATAAGATGGTCGCCGGGTGCAAAAAGCTCCATAAGCATAGTAATTGCTGCCATGCCCGAAGAAAAAGCAAGTGCGTCTGTTCCATTTTCTAATGCGCACACAATTTTTTCAAGCTGTTCCCGGGTTGGATTTTGTAATCGTGAATAATCATATCCTGTTGATTTTCCCACTGCAGGATGTGCATAAGTTGCAGTCTGATAAATGGGGAAACTCAAGGCTCCATAGTGCTTACACGCAGAATCGGAGTCTTTTTCATTCTCCAGGTGAAGGCATTTTGTATCTATTGAAAAAGGCATTTTACGGCCTCCTTTTTTTACGCTGTCACCCCGAACATGTTTCGGGATCTATCTTTTTATAATACGCTGCAAGTTTTTCAAGTGCTTCTTTTACCGGCAATTCTATATCAAAACAACTGATTGCATTTCGTTCAAACTGACGGCGTACATTTCCACCAATCTGTGCTGCAACAATAGCCCTGCAATCAAGCAGATTCTCTACTACAGGTGAAAGAACTCCTCCTCCACCAGCGCAGCAACCGCCTCCGGAACCATTGCCACATCCGCCGCAACCACTGCCTGCATTCAGTTCTTCAGCATCCTGTGTCTGGTTTGCAGGAGCAGCCCGTTTTTCAACAAACTCAAAGTTGTCTCCACGTAATTCATAAATCAAGAATTCCGAAGCCTGACCAAAATGTAAATCAACCTTGAGATTATCTGAACTTGCAATGGCAACTTTTGTACTCATAAGCTAAATCTTATAATCATCCTGCAAAGCATCCATAAGACCATATTCAAGAAGGATTTCTTCAAGACGATCCTGGGTCATTGGAGTTGGAATTGTAAAGTTAGTATTGTTTATAACAGCTTCTGCAAGATTTCTGTATTCCTGTGCCTGATTAGAATCCGGCTTATATTCAATTACAGTCTTACGATTAATTTCTGCACGCTGAACAATATTGTCACGAGGAACAAAATACAAAAGCTGAGTTCCAAGCTCCTTTGAAAATGCACGAAGCAAATCAAGCTCGCGATCTACGTTTCGACTGTTACAGATAATACCACCAAGACGAACTCCGCCAGCCTTTGCATATCGGTTAATACCCTTTGCAATATTGTTAGCGGCATACAAAGCCATCATTTCGCCGGAAGCAACAATATAAATTTCCTTGGCTTTTCCTTCGCGGATTGGCATAGCAAAACCACCGCAAACTACGTCACCAAGAACATCGTAGAAAACAAAGTCCAGATCATCTGTGTATGCACCAAGATTTTCGAGCATGCTTATGGAAGTGATAATACCGCGGCCTGCACAACCAACTCCAGGTTCTGGTCCGCCAGATTCAACACAGCGTGTTCCTCCAAAACCAGTACGCATAATGCGGTCAAGCTCTATATTTTCACCTTCGTCGCGGATAGTATCCAATACAGTTTTCTGGGCAAGACCTCCAAGAAGAAGTCTGGTAGAATCTGCTTTTGGATCACAACCAACAACCATGACTTTCTTTCCATGTTCAACAAGTCCTGCTGTTAAATTCTGTGTAGTAGTGGATTTTCCAATTCCACCTTTTCCGTAAATTGCAATCTGTCTAATTTCGCCCATATTGTACTCCTTTTATTACCTACTGTTTTAGTAGGTATTTACACTATATAATTATTTACCCACTTGGTCAATAGGTTATAGAAAAATATTTAATTTTTTTTGATTTTTGATTGATCCTTATTTAAATAGATTCTGAACCTGATTATATTTCCAGACCTTCAGCATTGCATCATCTATAGTACCAGGCAATTCCATACTTGTTATGCCCTGGACCGTAAGAGCCTGTGCGGCTGCTATTCCAATTTTACTTGCAATTACATATTTGCAATCTTTAAACTGACGAATATGTGCTTCCATCTGCGACTTACTGTGGCTTCCGTCCTGACATACAGGAGTAACGCTGCGTTTTTCAAAAAGCTCAAAGCCTTCTTCATCATCAACTGAATAAATATAAAAACATTCTGCCTTGCCATAGTGAGTATTAACAGTTTCGCCGTCTGTACTTGCAACTGCAACAAGATATTTTGATTTGGAATTATTTTCTGTATCAGCCATGTGAGAAATTCTCCTTAAAAAGATTTTCTGATTCAGCGCCTGAACCAACTCCTGCTCCGTCATATAACTGTCGCGAAATATCTGTTTTACCGGGAACTCCGACTGCATCTGCACGACAATGATTACAATGCATAAATATTTCTATGTATTCACCAGCGGCACGGCGGGCTGCATCTATCTGGGCACAGTTTGGAGCAGGTTCATCCTTGAGCTTTGCAGTTGGAATCAATGGAATGATATTGTATTTGTCGGCCCCTGCTTCGGCTACAGCCTGAGCAATCTGTGCAATATGATTTCCGTTTATTCGGGGAACAAGCACAGTATTTACTTTTACGGTAATTCCTGCTTCTGCAATTTTTCTTATTCCTTCCAGCTGATTTTCTATAAGGATTTTTGCTCCTTCAACACCTTCTATCTTTTTGCCATGCCAGATAACATAATCATTTAATTGCGCACCAATCTGCGGATCAACTGCATTTACAGTTACGGTAAGACTGTCTACGCCGGCAGCAATTACTTCATCGGCACGCTCGTTCAAAAGAAGTCCGTTTGTACTCATACATTTAATAAGCTCGGGAAACTTTTCACCGATTATTTTGAAGGTTTTGAAAGCATTGTCGTTTGCAAGAGTATCGCCCGGACCTGCAATTCCAGCAACTTTTATTTCGGGACTTATTTGAATTGCTTTGCCCACTATTTCTGCCGCTTCTTCCGGTTTTAAAATGCGGCCAGTTACACCAGGTCTGTTTTCCGAAGTGTTGATTGAGCGTTCACAAAAACGACATGCAATATTACAACCAGGACATACAGGCAGATGAATGCGGCCTGTTGATGCACCGTGACTTCCAAAGCATGGATGTTGTTTTTCCAGTTCAGAAAAAGATTTTGGCACTTGAACGCTCCTTTATTAAAATTATTACCTAGTGGTTTAATAGGTAATACAATACAAAGGATAGCATTATTTGTCAAGAGGGATTGTTTTTTTACAGAAAAACGCCATAAAAATACTGATTGACAAAAGTAAGAAAAAATCTTATGCTTTACCTACTAACCTACTAGGTTTTTCAAGTCGAGGTATATTATGGCTGCAAACTTAAATCTTAACTATTTATTTTCTGACCCCGAGGAGCTTGATCCAACTGAGCTTCCAGATTATACAACGCTGGATTTTATAAGCAACGGCTCCCATATTTACGGAGAAATCATGTGGCCTTCTTCAAACGTTCCAAAACCACATCCTTGTGTAATTATGCTTCATGGATTTCCGGGAACTGCACGTAATGATGATATATCTCACGCTCTGTGCCGTATTGGCTGTGTTGTAATTGTTCCTCATAACCGCGGGGCCTGGGGAAGTCAGGGAAAGTATTTAATAACTCATTGTATAGAAGATGCACAGAATCTTGCAGAATATGCCCACTCGCAGGAGTTTACGCAAAAATATAATGTTGACTCGTCACAGATTTTTTTGCTTGGTCACAGTATGGGTGCTAATTCTGCTTTGAATGCCGGCCGTAAGCTTGACTGGATTGGCGGTATTATAATGCTAACCCCCTACGACCCTACCCGCTACTTGAACCGTGCAAAAGAAAGTTATTTCCGTTCGCTTCTAGAAGAAGGAAAGATTTTGCAGTCCGACGGAATTGATGCAATTTACGAGGATGTTGTTGTAAACCGCGATGAAATCAGCCACCCAAAGGCATTTGAACAGGTAAAAGATAAAAACCTTCTTGTTGTTGGCGGTACTTATGATTCTGTTTCACCGATTAACGAAATGATTTTACCACTTTGGAAGCTGCTTGAAGCACATCAGACTAAGGCTATTCAACGACGCGTGGAGTTTCCTACAGAGCACGGACTTTTGGGCCGCAGGATCAGCGTGATTAAAGAAATTGCAGGGTTTATCGAAGCCAGCTGCAATTAAACTTACTGCAATAAAAAAACCTCACTGTAAATCAGCGAGGTTTCGTTCTTGGATGAAATCTTATTTATTATATTGCTGCAAATCCTGCTTCAAGGTCGGCGATGATATCATCAATATGTTCAGTACCGATTGAAAGACGGATTGTGTTCTGTGCAATTCCCTGGTCTGCAAGTTCTGCATCACTGAGCTGTGAGTGTGTTGTGCTAGCCGGATGAATTACCAGAGACTTAACATCAGCAACGTTTGCTAGGAGTGAGAAAATCTTAAGGTTATCAATAAACTTCCAGGCTTCGTCGCGGCCACCTTTGATGTTGAAAGTAAAAATACTTGCACCGCCGTTAGGGAAGTATTTCTGATACAAAGCGTGATCCGGATGATCTGCAAGCGAAGGATGGTTTACCTTTTCTACCTTTGGATGCTTGCTCAAGAACTCAACAACTTTCTTTGTGTTTTCTGCGTGGCGTTCAAGACGAAGAGAAAGAGTCTCGATTCCCTGCAAAAGAAGGAATGCGTTGAAAGGACTGATTGAAGCACCTGTATCACGAAGAAGAATAGCACGGATGTAAGTTACGAATGCAGCTGGTCCAACAACATCATAGAATGAAACTCCATGATAACTTGGGTTAGGAGCTGCAATCTGTGGATAGTTACCGCTTGCCTTGTAATTGAACTTTCCGCTTTCTACGATGATACCACCGAGTGTTGTACCGTGACCGCCAAGGAACTTTGTTGCAGAGTGAACTACAATATCTGCACCATGTTCAAACGGACGGATAAGATATGGAGTTCCAAATGTGTTATCAACAACAACTGGAAGTCCGTGTTTGTGAGCGATTGCAGAAATTGCATCGATATCCGGAATGTCGCTGTTTGGATTTCCGAGTGTTTCCAGGTAGATGGCGCGAGTGTTTTCTTTGATTGCGCCTTCAACTTCTGCAAGATTATGAGCGTCTACGAAAGTTGTTGTAACACCGTACTGTGGAAGTGTGTGCGAAAGAAGATTGTAGCTTCCGCCGTAGATTGTTTTCTGAGCAACAATGTGTCCGCCG
>JAFZWX010000062.1 GCA_017617145.1 Treponema sp.
CTGGCAGAAGAAAAAGCTACAGAATCTTCTTTTCCACAAATATTGTAGAAAAAGTTGATTCTGAGCTCCGGATTACTTTCTAAATAGGAAGCAATCCTTGTACTCTGGTAAGATGTCGGAGCAGCCGAAAAAGCACCGAACCAGCTTATCAAATCCAGGCACTCACAGATTCCGATATTGATAGTCTGCATACCGCCCATCGAAAGTCCTGCCATAGCACGGTACTCTCTGTCTGCAAAGGTTGCATAATGACTGTCAATATATGGTATTAAATCGTTCCGTAATTCTTGTCCGAACTTATAGAAAGAATTAAAATCGGATCCTTCTCTACCATACTCACGGCTTGAACGCCCGTTAGGAGTAACTATTATAAACGATTCGATTTCACCCTTGACAGTAAGATTATCCATAATCTTTTTAATCATGGAATTATCGCCCGTCATCCCCCATTCGGATTCGTCTCCACCGATTCCGTGCATCAGGTACAAAACTCCGTATTGTTTTGTACCATCATATCCGTCCGGCAGATAAACAAAGGCATCTTTGGTTATATCTCCACCATCGCCAAAGTAATCCTTTGTATTATATGTAATTTTTTCGATGTTTCCGCCATTGTCAGTTTTCACCCTGTACTGGACAGGAATTGCATCTACTACATTCACTTTTTAACCTTAGCACATCGTTAAACGATACACTTTCTCCATATAAATATAGTGTAGACATGAATTTTATAAAAAATACATCTACACTATCATATTTTTTATATTATAGTCTCATTTCTAAGAATTTTCTTAGAAATCATAGGGGAAATTTCTTAGAGTTTCACTGGCTGAGCATCAGTGTTAAATAACATCTTGTTCTTGTCGCCGGTTGTGTAAGGCTTCCATTCAGGAAGAGGACTGTCATCGCAATCCTTGCCGTTTGGATTACCTGTTTTTACAAAGTTGCACAGATAGTTACACATTTTGCGCGAAACATCGTACTGCATTCCCTTGAAAGGTCTCCAGCATTTTGCAAGAGTTTCAAACCAGAACCAAAGGTCACATGAATGGAAGGTACCTGCATTATCCCAACCAGGAATAGGAACATCAAATTCATAGTACCAGTTTGAAGCAGCCTTTCCATTTTTTTCAAGCAGTTCTTCATAATGCTGAATTGACATTGCAAGCGGCTGGAACTTTTCACCCTGCGGATTTGAAGGATCCTTTGGCATAAGGAACTCATCAGATGTGTGACCAATAATAAGAGGCACCGGTTCAATCTGATTTTTATCAAGCAAAGCAAAGAAATCGCCCTTTACAAAAATATCATCCTTGAGCGGAGTCCAGGTTGCAATTGATTTCTGGAAGCCGCCGTATTCACTCCACCTCTGGCGCAAAGTTGGAAGATCAATTGCACGTGCTTCGGCAAGATTTTTTGCTCCTATAAAATTGAAGAAATCTACACCGCACTGTTCTGCTTCCTGAAGTGATTTTTGTTTAAAGAAACTGTTGTCCGGAGCATAGAACATACCGCTGTGAACTACGGCTCTCTTAAAGATTCCCTGTGTTCCAAATGCAATCTGATTAAGAACGCTTCCACCACCGGCAGACTGTCCTCCTATTGTAATATTGTCTGGATCCCCTCCAAATGCACTAATGTTGTCTTTAACCCACTGCATGGCACATCGCTGGTCAAGTAATCCAAAGTTTGCAGGTGCAGAAGGATTTTCGGCAGTAATTTCGGGATGGCAAAGGAAGCCAAGCATATTAAGACGATAGTTTACAGTTACAACAACAATACCACGGCGGGCAATGCGTTCACCGTCAAATTCCATTTCGGCAGTAAATCCGGTCTGCCAGCCGCCACCGTAAATCCAGAAATATACAGGAAGCTTTTCATCGGCAGCATTTGCAGGAGTCCATACATTTACAGTAAGACAATCCTCTCCCATGGGGATATCTTTATCTACAGACCATTCACGGCAGTAAAGGTCATTAGGGTCGTAATAAGGGGTTGGCTGTACCGGGATTGGCGAAAACTTATATGCCTGCATAACTCCGTCCCATTTTTTTGAAACCGGAACAGGTGCGTGCCAGCGTAAATTACCAACGGGTTGTTCGGCAAAAGGAATGCCTTTAAATGATGTGATTCTTGGGTCCGCAGCGGGAAGCCCTTCGATTTTTCCAAATTTTGTTTGTACGATTCTTAACATTATAACTACTCCTGATTTTTATATTATAAAAGAACATCTATTTTTGTTGTAAGAAAAATGCTCCCGCCGAAATTGTGATTTTGCTCCACTAAACGAAGAGGACGTTCCGCAAAATCACAATTTCGGCTCCGCTTTTTTCTTACGATACTATTTGGTTATAACAAAAGTTCTTTTCTACAAACAAAATTATCAATCTACCACTCCGGGAAAAATACAATAAAAGGAGCATATTTTTTACAATTTATTCTCATTCGTGGTATAATGGAAATATGGCATATAATTATGAAAGAATGTACAAAGGAACTGCTGAATTCCCGATAGGACTTTTTTCGCAGACTACTTATTTAGAACAGGCTCATCATCATATTGAATATGAAATCTTTTATTTAGATGAAGGCTCTGTTAGTATTGGAATTGAAGATTCTGTTACTACAGCAAATGCCGGCGATGTAATTTTTATGCATCCGGGTACAAATCATTTTGTAAAGAAAATAGAAGGAATTGACTACCATTATTATGCAATGGTTTTTGACAGTTCTGTGCTAGGAAGTGAACGTGAATCTGTAAGAAATACACTCGAAGGTATAAGAGTTTCGCGCTTTATAAAATTACCAGATGAAATACTCAAGAAAATCAAGGCAGCTGCAGAATATTACAGAGGTGGATTTTTTGGACATGAACTTATAGTAAAAGCGGTACTTTTTGATATCCTTGCACATATTATTACTTCAAATCAATATGTTGAAATTTCACGAAACATGATGTCGGAACAGAAGCACAATGTTAATGCCATTGACGTTACACTTTCATATATCCGCGAGCATTATCGGGAAAATATTTCGCTTGATGACATCCTGAAAATTACATCTTACAGTAAAAGTCACTTCATAAGACTGTTCAAAAAAAATATAGGCATGAATCTTACTGAATATATAAATAAATATAGAATTGAAAAATCATGCCTCGATTTAATTTACACCAACAAGAATATTACAGAAATTGCAACCGAAAACGGCTTTAACACTGTTCAATATTTTTCCAAAACATTTAAGAATTACATGGATTGCACTCCTAAACAGTATCAGAAAAACGGCAAGAGTATAATCATTCCATCAAGTGTCAGTTGAATTTTATACTCTTCAATTGTGCTGAACCACCACCAACCCAGGTTAAGTAAAGCGCGCTTACACCATCAGGAAAATCTATATCAATGCTATCGCCTTCCCAGAAGTTGGCTGACTCACATTTTAAAGTACCAAGTACAGGTCCGTCCCATTTGGTGCGAATTTCAAAACCACCGTACATGTAGCCGCGAACTACAAGAGTTAGTTTTTTTACATCCTTAAAATCAAAATACTTAAAACCTATTGTTGTTTTGTCTGTAATGTCTACAATGTAACCAAGTTCTTCATCCCCATCGCGTCCGTCCTGTGTAATTTTTGTCTGAGCAGGACCAACGTACATGCTTGGTTTTGCAGTATTAAAAATATGACACGCAATATATGCAGGATATTCACCCTGGGCTTTAAGAGGACCACCGTTCAAACCACAGGAAGTAATTTCTACCTGAGGAATAGAACCATCCGGAAGCACCTTTATTTTTTCTGCACAACCTTGACGGCTATACCAGTTTCCATTTGTATGACGATGGTAGAACATATAATATTCCCCGTTGATTTTTTCAAATCCGCCGTGATTGTTTGCCCCGTACGCTACAGGCATATCGGCAGGCTTATAGGTGTCAATATGCATATCACAGTTGCTTACAATTACTCCACGATATACAAAATTATCACGAGGAGATTTACTTGTAGCATAACAAAGCTCGTGCATAACCTGAGAAGAAAATACAAAGTAATATGTATCGCCTATTTTTCTAATAGAAGGCGCTTCAAAGAAAGCGTGATCTTTAAAACCAGCCCAGTTTTGAATTGACTGAAGTGCATAAGGGCAGTCTGTTTCTATTTCAGATGGAGATTTCAGGTCAACATACATATCGCCAGGGGCAATTACAACAGGCTCTTCTATAATTGTAAGCATATCCGGGCCCAATGTTGTTGCCATTGCGCCAATGCGGTCTTTCATTCTACGGCCACAAAAACCTGTATAAAGATATGTTTTATCTCCTTCGCGAAGAACACCAGGATCAAACTGAGGCATATCGCCTTTGCGGTCACCAAGACGAGTTCCATCCTGATAGTGAACATGACCATAGAATTCATATTTTCCTGCAGGAGTATCGCAAACAGCAACAGAAACAAAACCTACTTTATCAAAAACATAATACAGATAGTAGCGGCCGTCCTTGCCCTGAACAACATCTGGTGCATACAAAACCATTCTTCCATCCTGAACCGGATCCTGATCTTTTCTATAAATGACACCTTCATAGCGCCAGTCAGTTAAATCTGTAACAGGAGCAGAATAACATATATAATCTCCCAGGCAAAAAACCGCTCCATTAAAGTTGTCATGCGAACCATACACATAAACTCTGTCTCCAAAAACATGTGGTTCTCCGTCCGGAACATATTCCCAGGATGGCATATAAGGATTAAAGCATTGTTTCATTTTTTACTCCCATAAAAAGCTGCTCAAAGCTGCAATTCATTTTGTATTTTGATTTTAATCTAGCATAAGAGAAATTTGTTGGCAATAGTTAAAACTCTGCTTGTTAAAACTTTGCTTCAAATCCGATATTAAAAATATTCTGCGGAAGATTTTGTTTTTTTCCAAAAGTCCAGGAACAGTACAAATTATTTCTAAGCTGAGGATTTGCAAAAGCACCAATATTCGGAGTAAATCCAAGTGAGATTTTTATAATTGCATAATCCTTGTAATATAAAGAACCTGATTTTAACTGCTCTAAATAATCTGCAGTATAAAGAAAATGCCAGTCTCTTGAATAATCCTCCGAAGAAGCATAATCAAAACCGCCGATATACTGCAAGGTTAGTATAACATCATTCATATAAAAGGCAGAAAGAAAAGGGATTGCTTTTTGAATGTCGTATCCAAACAAAACTGTTTCCGCATTTATTTTTGCAAGTCTTAAATCACTTTCGCTTAAAGAAAAAAGATTCGTTTTTATTTTTACAGGAAGATTATAAGTGTAATTATCAATACAGAGTATAGGAATTAATTTTGGAATGTATACTGCTGCATCTAATTCAACATCAAAAGAATGCGGAGATTGATTATCTGTTTGTCCCAGGATTGTTTCATAAGAATGAACAAGAGCTGCCGTAAGTGTTATACCTGCTTTTTCATAAGTACCTGCACCAGAATAATGAGCATTTGTCCAGGAAACTGCGCCCAACTGCATTGAGTTTAAGAAAAGCTTATCTGCTTCATTATTTAATTTTCCGTAATTAATATCTGCCTGCAAAGTAAAAAGAACTGCCGAAGTTCTGGCAAAATCAAAACCCGAAGTTACAGTTGCATTCCCTGTAAAATCATTAAAACCAAACTTATCTACAGAAAACGAAGAATTAATTACGTATTGCAATAAGTCGGTGTCTGTTCCACTTTGATAACTCAGACTGAAAATTCCTTTTTTAGTTTGAAAATCATAACCACCCGAAAGCATTGTGATACTTGCATACCAGGGCAGTGATGTAAGATATGTAAAACCTAGTGTTGGAATTTGAGAATTCAAACCTCCAACAGGAAGAAGTATTCCTTCAAAAGTATAGCGGAACGGAGAGAAATTTGTGTATGGAAGAGGGGTATTTAGAAGTGGTCCTTTGACAGGCTCAGGAACCACAAGCGTTTCTTCAGAGATCACAGAGTCTTCTCCTTCGTGATTTCTAAGTTTATCGAAGGGCTGTATGTTAGGCTCAGCTAACTCCAACAGACGGTTTTGTTTGTAAAACTGTGCAGTATAATAAATGTGTCCGTTTACTTCAACAGGAGAATATACGCCTCCAGAAATATTTTCCTGCATAAGAAAATAGTCGCCGTTTGTCAAATCAAGATAACCAAGTCGTGGAAGAGTATCTTTAGTTGCCCAGGAAAAAAGCAGCTTATTCGAAGAAGCAGATAAATCGCGGAGATTCAGATTTTCTTTTGGCACAGGATATTCTTTTATTTGTGAAAAAGAAACATCGCTGATACAAATAGAATAATCAAGTGCAGATTTTAGAATAAACGCAAATTGTCCATTTCCTAAATCTGTAAAATCACTCGGAACCTGTTCAATATCAAAAGTGTGAACAACAGGATTTCCCCAAAGAGATACCTGTGAATCTGTATTAAGTTCTTCAACAACTATTGAATATTTTTGCGATTCGTATTGCTGTGAAACAAAATAGTAACGGCCGTTTGTAAAAATCACTGTTGGGCAAACATAATTTGTTCCATTAAGCGAAATTATTTTTTTATATTTAAAATCATAAAGCTTTGCACAATGCTTTATAGTTGCAGCAACAGTATTGTAATAACTAACAACAAGAAAACGTCCGTCTGAAGAAAAGTTTATACTATCAAGATAATCCTGAAAAAATAATCTCTGTGGTTTTTCATCCTGTCCTTTGGGAACAAAATAAACTGCATTACAGCTGTCATCGAAATAAGCAAAGCCTGTACTTGAAGCACAAAGATTTTTATAAATTGAACCAGAATTATTTTCTATAGAGTATGTTCCTTTTGTATTATCAAAAAAGTCAATTGCCTGTCCTGTTGCTATAGGATCTGCTCCTGCAACCTCAGGAATTTCCAGTGCTTCTTCAAAAGTTTTCCAGGCTTTATTCAGTTTTATTCCGTATGTTTTTTTAAAAGCTCCAGCCGTTGTAATATTTTTGACATTAATACAGCGATACCAGAATTCTGCATATTTTTGCATTCCATAATTTTGCTGCAAATATTCAGCAAAGGCACCATTAAAATAATAGAAAGAATTTCGAGGATAAGAATCAGACGCCCCTTTTACATCGGAATAAGACGGAAACTGTCCTTCCAGCTTTGCCTGTCGCAGCATTTGCAAAATATAAGGATCATTCAAACGTCCTTCGCCACTGGAGCTTTCATAAGAAACTGTTGCACCTTCTGCCATGCCGTTTGTAACTGTTATATAATGCCCCGAAATAACATCACCAAAAATTTTTGAAGCAATAATCATTCCTTTGCTTTTTAGGTTGTAGGTTAATGCATGAGTAAGTTCATGTGTAAAAGTAGAAAGTAAAGTTTGCGAAAAAACAGCAAGATCTTCAATTTGTGCAGTATCATAAATTACTATGCGGTTAAAAGGTGAATCTGAATAATAAGCATTAAACTGCTGGACTGTTGCTGTAATTACAACCGGCATTCTGAAATATGGTTCAATGCCATAAGCAGCAGCCAGCTCTTCAAATACTGCATCTGCATTCTCATAAAGGATTTCTGCAGTCTGAAGATTTTTTTCGCCGTAGATAATATCAAAATATTTTGTCTGACTTACGCGAAGCTTTCCTGCTCCTGCCATGCTGCCTTCGTGGGACCAGAGTGGCAGGGAGAGAAACAGCATTGTAATTAGTAGTAAAAGTGCCTTCTTCATACAATATGGTAAACCTAAAAATTGCTTTCGCAATTTTCTTAACGGTTTGCTATCTATCAACGGCCGCCAGCGGCCTTCCTTACATTTTCGGAATTCTTTTTACCGCGTAGCGGAAGTAAAAGTATCCGAGTGGGGCGGCAATTACTGCAAAAATCAAACCTATAATGAGCATTCCAAGATTTGTTTTTGGAAGGAAAATCATGAGCACTACAAAAATTCCAACAACACCCATAGAAATGAATGAAGAAACTACCGCATTAACATTCTGCTTAAAGGCAGCGGTAGGATTTTCCCACTGGAGTTTTGGATTAATTGTATCTATAAACATTTCACCAAAAACAAGCACAAGCGAAACAAGAAGATTAAGAATGCAGGCTTTTACAAGCATTGATGTAATTTCGCTGGCTGCAAGAGGAATACGTAACAGCGCAACAGCTCCTATAAAATAAAGAGCAATAATGACACTCGATACAATACAGTACATGAATGCGTGCCAGAATTTTACAAGCACGATTGTGTCTGGTTCAATTGGCATTGCTTTAAGATCATACAAAGCTTTTCCTTCGCGGCTGAACGAGGTTGAAGCAACGTTTGTACAGTTTCCCATGAAAATTGCGAGTGCTGCAATAATAAGCGTTGCATAATGCTTAAAGCGCAGCATTCCTTCCGGAGACATCTGCAAAAAGATTTTCTGAATCTCATTCAAAATAACCTGCAGATTATCTTTGCTTGCCATAACAAAACTTATTCCACCCGAAAGCAGCATAATTACAGGAAGGATTATGAGCAAAAGTGGACCGTTTGCAAAGAACGAAGGCTCGCGGAACATTGTACGCAAATCGCGTGTAAACATTGTGCTGAACACAGAATTTGTTTTAATGTTCTTTGTAATAACATCCTGTGCCTTTTCTTTAGAAATCTTCTTTGACTTGATATCAGAAAATCCATTGAGTGTTTTTACATAAACTGGTGCAAGCAAAGGAACAATTGCAAAAATAAATACAGCTGTAATTACAACCATCAAAAGCATTGGAAGAATTTTTCCGCTCATTGCCTGTGCAAAAATCATAAGGAACGGAGCTTTTTCTACACTAAGACGAATCAATTGAACCATTGGAGCAGCAGCACCTTCGGTCAAATCCATCATCATTGTCATCTGCGAAGAAAAGAAGCTGTAGCAGCAGACAAAAACAAATACTAAGAAAGTTGCAATTCCTGTAAGGATACTTCGCTTTCGGCACTTTGGAAAAACAATCAGGAAAATCATCATAAGTGCGTAAATAAGGAAAAGCGCAAGGCTTACAATTGCACAGGTTGTAACTATCATTCCAACATAGAACAACGGCTTTGTGAGTATGTGGGCTTTTATTCCATAAATTACAGAACCAACAATTACAACAACAGCACCAAGAGAGGCATCGGTAATTGCAGTAACTCCAACCTTAGCACCAAAAATTTCTACAGGCTTGAGCGGCATTGCAAGAAACTGCTCTTCGCCAGCCCCTGTATAATAATTTGTTGCAGCACTGATGAATCCAAAAAACAGAACAATACAAAAGGCCGCGAACATTATAATTACAGGCATTTTTTCAATATCGCCGGTATTTACAAGTCCGTTACCAAGCAGGTTCATTACAGTTATGTACATTCCACCCGCAACAACAATAAAATACAAAATCAAAATAATTACGAGAATATTTTTTAAGATTCCCTTTATGCCCTTTTTAAAACCTTCAATAAAAGTTCCAAGCGAAAAATTATTTGAAGCAAGAATTTTAAACAGAGGCCACAATGATTTATTTTTCATATTAGTCCTCCGCAATGAGTTTAAGGAAGATATCTTCGAGAGACTGACCTGCAGTTCCATGCTGTGACTGAAGCTCTGCCATTGTTCCTATAAATACAAGCTTTCCTTTTTTAATAATTCCAACACGGTCGCAAAGCTTTTCGGCAACTTCCATAACGTGGGTAGAAAAGAAAACTGTTTTTCCGCTGGCGGCACGTTCACGCATGATTTCCTTAATTGTAAAAGCGGCTTCGGGGTCAAGACCAACCATTGGCTCGTCAAGAATCCAGTTGTGAGGATCAGTAATAAGACTTGCAATAAGGAAGAGCTTCTGCTTCATACCATGGCTGAACGAAGCAATGCGGCTGTCAAGATTTTCGAGCATGCCGAATTTTTCGCAGTAGCTTTTAATGCGGTTCATTTTTTCTTCTTCGGGAACCTTGTAAACATCGCTTATAAAATCAAGATATTCAACTGCCTTAAGGCGTGAAAAAGTTTCCGGGTTATCTGGAACAAATGCAAAAGTTCTTTTTGCGGCAATAGGACGTTCTTTAATTGAAATGCCGTCAAGCAAAAGGTCGCCTTCGTCCGGCTGAAGAATGCCTGTTAACATTCTGATTGAAGTTGTTTTTCCGGCACCGTTTGGTCCTAAAAATCCAAAAATTTCGCCGTCGTTAACTGTCATACTAAGTGAATCAACAGCCTTTACGCTGCCTTTGTTGTAGGCTTTTGTTACGTTTTTGAGTTCTAACATAGATATAATCTCCCTAATATGTCATTGCCGTGCTTGACACGGCAATCTACCTTTAGACACAGATTATCGGGTCAAGCCCGATAATGACATATTAAGAAGTATTTTACACCATTTTGAGTTTTGACGCTACATAAACAAAGGTAGAATTCCAGTAGATGGCAATTTCGTTGGTGCTGTAGCTGGCAAAATCGTCTATAAAACAGCGGAGCGGCGGAAGATTTAAAGGTCCAAGCTTTTCTTTTGCACAGGCATCGTGTAAGCCTTCGCAAGGGCCTCCGCTAAGCATACCAGGCATTGTCTTTTTTGTTGCCCCGGAAGGTCTGTGATGCGGATTCTTTACTGTGTTTGTGCCAAAGCCAGTAACATAACAAATATTATTCGGATTACAGCCAAGAACATAATCAAGCTGTTTTTTTGCAGCCTCGTAATATTCTGTGCGACCCGTAATGTCAAAAGCAGCAAGAAGAACATGTGCATCGTCGCAGACATGGCCAGAGCTTCCCCAGTGAACTTTGTCCATGCTTGTTCCAAACGAAGCATTTTTTACGCGCTCAAGGAGCCGGTCTGCACTTTTGAGCATAGAGTCCTGGAACAGCTGAACCTTCTGCTTATCGGCAATTTTGTCTTTTGCACGTAAAAAGATTTCTGTTCCATAGCCGGCAACCATTCCCCAGCCAAAGCCTTCGAACCATTTGTTCTTCCACGGGAACTGCGGATCATCCGGTTGATCAAGAATCTGCTGGCGAAGAGCGAGCGCCTTGTCTAAATAAGAGTTGTCGCCTGTTTTATAAAAAAGAGCAGCATAAGCAAAATATCGTTCGTCAGAAGAAGACCAGTCGCCGTAACCACCGGTTGTAATTTCAGAAGGATTTTTAAAAAGCTCGTCTTCGTGAGTGTCTAAATAAGCCTGAGCCTTGAACGCGGCATCCAAAAGTGTCTTAGCAAAATCGGAATCAGAGTTTTCAAAAAAGCTTGAAGCAAATGCACAACAGCCTGCAAAGTCTGCCGTTGCAGTAGAAGAAACAGGCGAAACTACAAGCTCATCTTTTTCTTCATCGGGATTAATAAAGCCGCAGAAATGATAGCACGAAACTTTATGATAAACTCCGCCATCTTCACGCTGCATTTTGAGCATCCATTCAAGTTCAAAGCGGGCTTCGGCAAGAATATCAAAGTGGGTTGCCGCGGCGGTGTTTGCTTCATACGCAAGCAGTAAATCCATAACTGCTTTGGAACCGGCAACAATGTAGCGGCCGTAGTCACCTGCATCATGCCAGCCACCATTTACTTCTATTTTTTTGTCTGTTCCATAAACTATTGCAGGAGTGTTATGACAAGCCTGATGTGCCCAATACCAGCCATGCTCGTCATCGAGTTCAAAACCACAACGCGAAAGATAAAAATAATTTAATGTTGAAAAGAAAATATCATCGTAAAGGTGTGCACCAATTTTAAATGGAACGCTTTCTGCAGCCTTGCCACCAGAGTCTTTTACACGCAGAACAAATTCACCGTCCTGTTTAAAATCAGAAAAATCAATAAGGCAGACAGGTTCTCCGGCAACACGATCCTGAACAGAAGCTTTTACATTTCCGCAAAAGCAAACATCATCGCCACACAAAATTTCAAACGCTTCACCACCAGCAAGTCCTGTTGCATAGGCAAACTTAGTTTTTTCCGGTAAATATCCAATCTGATTCACAAATACTGCAAGTTTAGTTTCCATGGTGCTAATAATAATGCGATTTTTTTTAAAATAATTGAACAAAAATGCGAAAAAATCGATTATAATTATATAGGACTTATTATGAAGAAACTTGGAACAATTACATTAAAAATCTATATTTTTCTTATTGTGTGTTTTTGCCTTACGTGCTTTCAACTTTGTGCACAGAGCAGCACCATGACTCCGGGACAGGCACAAACACTACGAGAAACCTTTGTAGAAGAAATAAAAACTCATGTTGGGGCTCCTTACGAATACGGTGCAGTTGGTCCAGATTCCTTTGACTGCTCAGGCCTTATTTATTATTCTGCAAGTAAATCAATTAAGGTTCAGCTGCCACGTACTGCAAAAGCAATTTACAACTACGCAAGAATCATACCCGACGAAAACCGCGAAATAGGCGACCTGATGTTTTTTAAGACAACTGGTTCCTCTACAATTTCGCATATTGGCGTTTACATTGGAAATAATCAGTTTATTAGTGCCATAAGTGATGGTCCAAACACAGGTGTAATTGTTTCTTCACTTAATCAGGATTACTGGAAAGGCCGCTATGTTTCTACAGGTCAGTTCCTTCCTTCGGGCAAGGATGACGGTAAAAACGGTGCCAAGCTTGAAGAAACAAAAATGACAGAAGGCTTTGAAAATGAAGACATCGCTGCAACTGTTCACACAAGTTCCAGCTCCCCTGCTTCTACCCCACTCAGCTTTGAAGATAAGCTTTTATTTGATACATCAATTTATTTTGACTGGTCGTTACTTTCTCCGCGTCAGTTTGTTTTTAGATATAGAGGAATTGATGCGGGATTCCATGCCAGCTATGCAGGATGGAACCTTAATCCGGGTGCAGGCTTTTTCCTTAGATTCAACACAGGACTTGATACTTTTCAAATTCCTGTTATTTTGAGTCTTTCGATGAGTGATTACATTCGTGTTTATGCGGGACCAGTTTTTACGTGCAATGATGTTACCCTTATAGACTCGGACAAAGAGATTAAAGGTTCTGTTTTTCCAGGCATTATAGGTCTTTCGCTTTCAACTCCTAAATGGAAGATTGGTAAGGTTGCAATTCAGGCAGTACAGGATATTAACTACACTGTCTACAACGAAATGGATGGAGCGGCTTTACCATTTGTAGAATCTATTGCGGCAGGCCTTGTAATGTATACCGGTATTAGAGTTACAGTTCCCCTGTCTGCGTTTTATAAGAGGAATTAACTTTGAAAAACACTTTATTTAGAAATCTTAAACTGATTTTTGCTGCGGCAGCACTTTTTGTTTTATTTGCCAGCTGCACCTCAGAAATAACACTGGAACTCAAAAAAGACGGTTCAGTAGAAGTAGAGTTTTCCGGAACTGCAGGCAACGCTTTTGCCACTTTAATAAAATCTGCAGTTGGAATGTCTGAAACAGCAGATTCTGGTTCTGTGATTTTTGATACAAAAGAAATTGAATACGAAATGGGAACAAACGGATTTTCAAATATAAAAGCCGTTTCAAAAAAGGGAACAGACCTTACTGTTTCAATGACTGACAAAAACCGAAAATCTGCTTTGTTTACTTCCGGCGTTGTAAGCATTGAAAACGGAAAACTGAGTGCCTCTCTTTCTCCACAAAACCTTGTAAAATTTTATAAATCTGCAGACAGTCAGACTGTAATGTTCCTGGACATGCTGCTTGCTCCTGTTTTTAATGATGAAAAGATGTCGCAGGAAGAATATTCTGAAGTGCTTGAAGCTTTTTATGGTGAAGAAATTGCCAAAGAAATGAAGGACAGTCGTTTTAGAATTACACTAAAAAATCCCGACGGCACACAAACGGTACAGAGTATTCCATTTATAAAGATTCTGACACTTGATGAAATAATTAGATTTTAAAATAAATTATGCCGGAGATTATCTGACTGCGAACAAACTTCCTCTTCGCCCTGTTTGTTCGCGGGCAGATAATCTCCGGCACTATAGATTTTTTTTTAAGAATTATTTCAAATAAGTTTCAACAACCGAATTATCTGCGTTGCTATATGGAGCCGGCACGTATTTATCTGCGTTCCAGTCATTTTCCCATCTTGTGTTGTCCAGCAAATAACGGAATTGATATTCACGGTTGGCTTCGAGTTCGAGTTTGACAGAGAAAGAACCGTCCTTTCCTTTTGTGAGAGGTGTAATTGTACTGCTCCAACTGTTAAAATCACCGGCAATATTAATTTGAGTTGCACCCTGAGCTGCTTCTGGTGAAACTGTAAATGTTACTGTACATTTTGTCTTATCCTTAGAAAAAGACTTTTTCAAACCCATCTCAATCTCCAATTTATTATTATTCGTTAAAAATATAATATTATAGAAAAATATGCAATATATTGTATAATTAATTCATTATGGAAAAAAATCTTGTGGTTAATGGGATTTCGGCCTGTTATGGGAAAAAAATTGTCCTTAAAAATGTGTCTGTTTGTGTACCAGCCGGGGAATTAACTTGTCTTTGCGGACCAAATGGATGCGGGAAATCAACTTTACTTAGTGTTCTTGCAGGTGTACCAGATGAAAGATTGAGTGTATTAAAAGGCACAACCACATATTTTTCTTCACATGACATAGATGCTCTTACCCTTCAAAAGCTACCACGAAAAAAATCAGCACAGATTGTGTCTTTTATGCAGCAGAATGAGTATTCTACCTGGGATTTTTCTGTCCGTGAACTTGTACTTCAAGGAAGATTCTGCCACACCAAAAATGGATTTTATACAAACGAAGATGAACGGCTTGCAGATAAAGCACTGGAGGAACTACAACTAACAGCATTGGCAGACAGAACAGTTCATTCGCTTTCGGGAGGGGAATTCCAGAAAGCACGTATTGCAAGGGCAATCTGTCAACAGGCAGCTTTTATTCTTCTGGACGAACCCGCAGCTAACCTTGATTTTGTCTACGAGCCCTGGCTTATGAAAAAGCTTCATTCTCTAGCACATGAAAACAACATTGGAATTCTTATATCTGTACACGATGTAAATCTGGCAGCTTCCTATGCAGATAATCTTATACTTCTGCCATTGTTGGGGGCTCCTGTTTGTGGTAAAATTGGTGATACTCTGAACAAAGATAATTTAAAACTTACATACGGGATGGAGTTTGAATGTCAAAAAGTAAACTATTTTCAATCGTCACTATAGCATGCTTTGTTTCTATTTTATGTATTCCACTGGGAATTGTTCTTATGCTTTATTACACAGAATGGAAGAAAAAAACAAAAATTATTCTTTCATTGGTACTCACTGCCTTTTATGCAGGCCTTATTGCATTTATTTTTATAATCAAGCCAGCCTATAACACAAGCGGGCTTTCCCTACCCTTTGGTTCAAACAGCGGTTATACTGCTTTTGATTCTGGAAGCGGGGCAAAAGGATCAGGCACAAAAAAGCAGTCTGCAGGAACAAAAAACAAGGCTTCAAATAAACAGACATCAAATCAAACTGAACGTGTTCCAAAAAGCGTTCAGCAGTCACAGGGAAAAATTTCGGGCAAAATCATATATCCTATTTTATTTTTTGGATTTATGCTTATGCTTATTATCATTCAGAATTTACGAAACAAAGATAAATCAAAATATGAAAATCCGTATGTTGATACAAACAAATATAAGCTTCCGTTTACACCAGATACAAAAATGCCTATGGTTCACTTTTTGAAGCTTGCATTGAATGAAGGTGAAAAAATATATTTTGCAACCGAAACAAATCAAAAAGAAAACGAAGGAAACCTTGCAATTACGAATCAACGGGTGGCAATTTTTTCAATTAAAGAAAATGTTGAAATACCTGTTGAATGCATTGTTTCTGTTACAGCTACAACCTCTACTGTAATGACAATAGGTACAAAATTTGAAGATCAGGAAAAAAAGTATTACGTTTTCATGCCGGAAAATCAAATGAAATTTGCAATTGCTGTTTTAAAATGGACAGCTAAAATATTGGAGAATAAAAATGAATAAAACCACTTTTTGTAGAACAGGACTCTTATTAGCTGCATTATCTTTACTATTTGTATCCTGCGGAAAGAAAAATGCAGGAACAGGTGCAGCTTCAAGCACAGCAACCAGCATCGCTTCTAAGTCAAATATAAAAACAATCACAGTAAAAGCGGAAGGTGGCACTGCTACTTTTGATTCAATGCTTTCTTTTTTTAATCCTGATTACTCTCCTCAAACTCCTGATGACATAACAACAACAGACACGAATTCCACCGTAGATAAAAAATCAAAAAAAGAAAAAGAATCTACTTCCGTTATTCAAAAAATAAAAAATCTTAGTGAATATAAACACAAATATTCTGCCGAACGCAAAACTTTTATAACCTACACTCCAAAAAAAGAAGAAGTTGATGACGAACTTTTAAAAAGCAAACCCTTTACGATTGAAGACTGGGGCCCAAAAACAAGTATTGTTTCTGAAGACAAATTTCCAACCTTCTACGTTCTTTTTTCACAACCGGTTCGTTCTCTTTCTGCATTAGATGCTCCTTCGGGTACTTCGGAATTTGTTTCTATTACACCGGCGCTCAAAGGAACCTTTCACTGGTACGGAACACAGCATATAAGTTTTGAGGCAGAAGAAGCAGCAGACCCTTCTGTTGAATATACCATAACAGTTAATTCACAGCTCAAATCAATTTATGGAAATACAATACAAGGCGCGACAACCTTTACAACAAAAGCCGAGCCAGTAAAACTCAAATATATCTGGGGAGGATACATAAAAGAAACTTTAGCCGATTATGACAATACAACAGGTGCGCTTCCTGCTTATGAAAACCGGGTGCTTGTAAGAACAAACTATCTTTTAAAAGCAGAATCTCTTGCAAACAAACTTGTAATAAAAGGCGGCGACAGACTTTATACAAGTCAAGAAATTTCCATTGAACCAGATTTTTCAAATAAGTCATTCAGCTGGTGGAACAACGAGCCTGAATGCGACAAAGAAAACGGCACAACAAACACCTTCATTGTTACTATAAATGCACCAATTCCTCACAACAGTCAGATTGAATTACGCACAACAGACGACTCTAAAACTTACTCATACAAAACCCTGCAACCTTTTGACCGTGTAAGAATAAGTGATTATACAGACTACACCGACGGAAACATGGGCAATCCTCTTAAAATTGTTTTTTCTCAAATCCCTGATGAACAGTCTATACTCGATAATATAACTGTCCATGATAAAGATGATAATATTCTATCGCTTTCAAAGGACAACATTATTATTAATGGCCGGTACCTTACAATTCATAGTCTTCCTCTTGAGCTTGATTCTGATTACCGTCTGTTTATTCAATCTGGGTTTAAGGACATTTACGGACAAATTTACTGCAACGGTGAATACACCTATTATTATTATTTTAAAACACGCCCTGTTAAAGCATATGTAAACTATCTTGATTACGGGGCACGCATGCTTGAAGCACAGTATCCGCACAAGCTTATTTATGAACATCAAAATGTTGAAAACACTTCTTTTTATGAGGTACGAACTGTAGCTAATCCTCTTTACACAAGTACAGAGGGTGTTTTGTTTAATAATAAAACTATGATTTCTGACTCTGTAAAAAACCAGCGCCATTTTGAAGAAATCGATCTTGACCAGTATCTTACAAACGGCTATGGCTTTGTGCGTTTTGATGCATCTACAGAATTCTGGGACATGGACAGATGGTCCGAAGAAAAATTCCTTAATGAACAAAAAAATACTCTTACAATTCAGGTAACCGATTTAGGAATTACAACCCGAATGGGAATTAACCGCGCAGTTGTAATGGTACGAAGTCTATCTACGAACAAGCCGATTGCCGATGCCGATGTTTACATCCTTGATGAATGCAGTAAACAGGCAGGCAATCCGTTGAATCATATAATAGCACAGGGTAAAACAGACAATAATGGGCTTGCAATTATAAACTACACAGAAGAGCAGATTATCGCTTATGAAAATAATCATAATTACGATTATAGTTATCAGGATAATCTTACAGTTTATGTTGCAAAGGGTGATGATAAAGCTGTGTTTACACCAACCTCGCATAATTCCTGGAGAGATGGTGTTACGACAAGTTCGCGTCATGATGCAAGAAAAGCAATTCAAAGAACCTTTATGTTTGTTGACCGGGGAGTTTACAGACCAGGCGAAACCGTTACTTTCCGTGGCATAGATAAAGATCAGGTGCTTGGAGCACTTCTTGTTCATAATGGCAGTTACACAATCAACGTAGAAGAAGGCTGGTGGAATGGAGAAAAAATCACTGATGAAATAAGCGGAACTCTTTCTGAATCAGGCGGCTTTTACGGTTCATTTAAAATCCCTGATGATCAGAAGCCAGGATATTATACAATCAAATATCATCGAAACGGTGCTGACGAATATAGTGTTGAGCGGATTAATTTTCAGATTGCAGAATTTGAACGTGTAAAGACGGCTGCTTCAATCACAATTCCAGAAATTACATATTATAGCGGCGACACATTAACTGCAGAACTTAGCGCAGAATATCTTGCCGGTGGAGCACTTAGTGGTGCAGGTTATAAAACTGTCTGGTATAAACAGGCTTATGATATAAGCTTCGAAACTCCAGAAACAAAGGGTTACAGCTTTGGACCAGACCTTTATTCTTACCGCACTTATTATTCTGATGAAAAAGGAAAACTCAGTTCAGAAGGAAAAGCATCTCTTTCCTGCAATACCGAAAAAATTACGGACGGAAGTACATATACTTACAGAATCGAATCAAGTGTTACTGATATTTCTAATCAGCAAATTTCTACCGCAGCGTCAATAACTGTACATCCGGCAAAATTTTATGTTGGTGTACGTAAGCCTTCAGAAAGTTATGGCTTTATTAAAACAAAAACAAAGGTTGAATTCCCTTACATTCTTACAGACATAAAAGGCAATGCACTTGAAAAAGCTGCTTCAAAGGTTGCTTCACTTTCTTACAAGCTTTCTCGCGAAGAATGGACTGTGATTCATGAGCAGAGTGTAGATAATACTCTGTACACACGCTACGAACGTGAGGATATTGAAGAAACGTCTGGTACAATTTCTGTGGGTGATGCAGCTACCGGAAAGCTTGCAATTACTCCTGCTAATTCCGGCTGGTACACACTCACCCTAACAGGTACAGATAAAGACGGTTCAAGCGTAATTACAAATTTCGGCTTTTATGTTACAGGTGGAGATTCATACCGCTACAACAACTATAACTCTGAATCTATAACTCTTACTCCAGAGCAGTCACAATATAATCCGGGAGACAAGGCACAGATTCTTATGGAAAGCCCGCTCCCTGCAGGTGACTATCTTATTACCGTTGAACGCGAAGGAATCTTTACAGAAGAAATCAAACATTTTGATTCTCCTGCAAATGTAATCGAAGTTCCTGTTGCTTCAAATTATGTTCCTGTTTTTTATGTTGCAGTTTCTTCTTATTCAGTCCGTCAGGGAGAACCGACTCACCAGTATGGAGAACCAGATCTCGACAAGCCTAAGGGATACTTTGGTGTAACACCTGTTTTTGTAAATCCTTATGTGCGTGCCTTCTCTGTTGCTGTAGAAACAGACAAACCTACATATAAGCCGGGCGAAACAGCTACAATTACTCTTACTGCAACTAAAGGCGGAAAACCTTTGAGTAATGCAGAACTTACTGTTATGGCCGTAGACCGCGGAGTTCTGGATGTTATCAATTATCATGTTCAAAATCCTATTGAATATTTTTATAACAGTTATAACTATCCTTTGCGTGTTCGTGGCGGCGATTCCCGTGCAATGCTTATGGATCCGGTTACTTACAGTATAAAGGATTTGCAGGGCGGCGATGAGGATGAAGAAAAGGATGAAGATGAACGTAAAGACTTCAGACCTACTGCAGTTTTTGAACCTGTCGTAATGACAGACAAAAACGGTAAAGCAACTGTGACTTTTAAAGTTCCAGACAGCCTTACTACATATCGGATTACAGCATTTGGTGTTATAGATGATTTGTTCTCTCTTAAAGAAGAAGAGTTTACTGTTCAGAATCCTATAAACATTCAGCAGGTACAGCCGCGAAAGCTTCGTGAACGTGATACTGCAGAATGTGGTGTTCTCATTACAAATCTTGATGCCAAAGGCCACGAAGTTACAATTTCTCTTGAAACTCGGACACCTACAAAGAACACAAACCAGGATGAACGCGAAGGCCGCATTACTGTTCCTGGAAAAGCGTTTGTTGATGGAGATTCTTCTGCTAAGGTTTACGTTGCTCCGGGAGATTCTTCTGTCGTTTACTTTAATGTTGGTGCCGAAGAACAAGGAACTGTTGAGCTTGTTTATACTGTCACTTCTGATATTCTGAATGAAAAACTGAACTCGCCGATTAAGATTGAAAAGACTTATACTTACGAAACAGTTGCAACACTTGGTACAATCAGTAATGAAGAGGATGCGGCTAGTGCAAAAGAGCTGCTGACAATTCCGGGATTTGCTAAAGACGGTCGCGGAGATTTGTCGTTTACAATTGATGCAACTCGTCTTGGCATGCTTGGCGGCGCAGTGAACTACCTGTTTGATTATCCGTACGGATGTCTGGAACAGCAGTCTTCACGCATTCTTCCTCTAATTGCTTTTGGTGATTATATTGATGTATTTGGCCTAGACTCAAAAATTGCCGACATTGATAAACTTGTTAAATCATATCTTAGCACCTGGGGAATGTATCAACTTGAAAACGGCGGTTTCCCTTACTGGCCTTCGGGTGAAAATGCTTCGCTTTATGTAAGCCTGCGCATGGCTTATATTTATGCACTTGGTCTTGAACGAAGCTACAAGCCTGAAGATTTTGGTTATGATATTGAAAAACTTTTGGATTATTTAAGAAGAGAACTTTCTTCAAACAAAGATATCCTCTATGACTACGAAAGAGCGTACGCCTGCTATATTCATGCTTTACTTGGAAAAACCGAAATGAATACACAACTTGAAAGTCTTTATGCAAAACGCAGGGATTTGAATCTTTCTACAAACGCACTCATGGCTCTTGCTTATATTGCAAAAGGTGATCATATCGAAGGACCAAATAAAGCAAATACTATTGCACAGGAAATCCGTACATATCTTAAACTTGATGGACGAACTGTAACAGTTATTCCTAAAACAAAAAGCAATATGTGGGAATGGTACAATTCTGATGCTGAACAAATGGCTCTTATTCTCCAGTTGCTTTGCACGATAAATCCACAAGATCAGATGGTTGATAAGCTTATTTATACATTGCTGCAAAACCAGAGTCATGGTTACTGGAATAATACTGCTACAACAAGCCGCGTACTCGAAGCAATTTATACTTACATAAAAGGCCGCAAGTTAGATGAAACTAACTACACCGCTGTTGTTTCTATTGAAGGAACAAAGCTCTTGAGCGGAAGCTTTAATGGTGCAACTGCTAAACCTAAGACACTCAGGCTGCCGTTCGAGGATGAAATGATTTCTGGTCTTCCAAAAGACACACCTGCAACTGTTTCATTCCAGAAAAATGGGCAGGGTAACCTTTACTATACAATGGAAATGCGCTACGCAATGCCAGATGAATATCTTACAGCACGCGAAGAAGGATTAAAGGTTGAATACACAATTATAGATGCAGAAACCGGTGAAGTTGTAAATAAGTCTGACAGCACTGACTGTCTTTTGAATCTTACAAGCGGAAAAATTTATAAAGCATCTATAAAACTTGAATCTCATAAGGCGAGGGATTATGTTGCTCTTCGTGCACCAATTCCTTCAGGGGCTGAAATTCTTGATTCTTCGTTAGTAACAACTGGAACTGTTGATGATGCTAACGAATACTCATGGCGACACTGGCTCAGCAACAAGACAATCCGCGATAACGAAGTTCAGTTCTTCTGGGATTCTTTTGGTTCGGGAACAACAACTGTAAACTTTACGTTCAGGGCTACAAGGCGTGGTATTTATCCTGTTCCTCCTGTTCAGGCTGAATGTATGTATGAACCAGAAAACTTCGGACGCAGCGACGGATATCTTTGTATAATTGAATAAATGATTACACTTAATAAAAAAGGACGGATAACAATTGGCATAGTGCTTGGTTTGTTTGCAATAATTATTGCATTCAACCTTGCACTGCTTTTTGTTCCGGCTGATTATCTTAAGGACCTGGAAACCCGCCCCTACTCTACAGTTTATTATGACTCCAAAGGAGAGCTTTTACAGGTAACCTCATTGCCCGACGGTGGACGGCGCGAAAAACTTGAAAGCACAGATATAACCCGCCTTGCAAAAAAAGTTTTTATAAAAGCCGAAGACAAGCGTTTTTATTTACACAATGGAGTTGATTATGCAGCGCTTGTTAGTGCCCTTGTTCAAAATGCACGCGGCCATCAAATAGTTCGCGGCGGTTCGACAATTACAATGCAGCTTGTAAAAATGCAGGATGAAGACAAAAGCCTTACTGTTAGCCGTAAGCTTCACGATATTTTTTATGCACTGGTAATTGAAGCAAAGCACACAAAACAAAGGATTTTTGAAGCCTATATAAACAACCTTTATTTTGGACATGGTGCAACAGGACTTGCTTCGGCAGCAAGAACATATTACGGGCGCATGGCAGACTCTTTAAATGCTCAGGAGCTTTGCTGTCTTGCGGTAATTCCAAGAAATCCTACAGCTTATGATCCAATAAAGAATGCAGAAAACTGTGCCCAGCGGGCGTGCGAGCTTTATAATAAGATTTTTCATAAAAAAAAGAGTGTGCAGGAGTTTGCAGATTTTTTACCGCACAAACTTTTTTCTTACCCATACGAAGCGCCACATTATATAAGATATCTGGAGCATCAGGTAAATGCTATTGAAACACAAAATGTCGACACCCATAAAGTTTCACTTTCAATAAACCTGGAACTTCAAAAATACGCACAGCAGATTTTAAATGACGCGTTACTTCAGGCAGAAGGCAGCCGCATTTCTAATGCAAGTCTTTTATTAATAGAAAATAAAACAGGAACTCCTCTAGCGTGGGTTGGTAGTGCAGATTTTTTTGATGAAAAACACAATGGCCAGATTGACGGAGTTCTGGTAAACAATCAACCGGGAAGTTCAATGAAGCCATTTTTATATGCGCTGGCACTCGAAACAAAAGATGAAAATGGGGTCCCTCTTTTTACGCCAGCCTCAATTCTTGCAGATATTCCACAGGAATTTGGAGAAGATAAGCTGTACATTCCTTCGAACTTTAACAACCGTTATAACGGACCTGTACGCCTTAGGATAGCACTTGCTTCCAGCCTTAATGTTCCTGCAGTTTATGTTCTGAACACACTTGGTGTAGATAATTATCTTGAACGGCTTTACACACTTGGTTTTGAATCGCTGCACCACACAGGAAAAAATGCAGATTTAGGACTTGCTCTTGGAGCAGGAGAAGTTTCTCTTAATGAACTTGTCCCCGCCTTTGCAGTTTTTGTCCGTGATGGAATCGCCTTTGACGGTTCGCAGGTTTATGAGCCAGACACCGCACGACTTATTTGTTCTATACTTTCCGACAAGGGAGCCCGTGCGCTGGGCTTTGGTTATACACAAACCTTTGAAACCTCATATCCTGCAATTTTTAAAACCGGAACTTCTAATCAGTATCAGAACATTATAGCTCTTGGTGCGACTAAGGATTATTCAATTGGTGTATGGATGGGAAACTTTGATGGCCAAACTGTTATGGGAAAAACCGGAAGCAGTCTTCCTGCCTGGTGTGCAAAAAAAATGCTTGATTATCTTTACGGAGAAAAAGGTCCTTCTGCTGACAAGCTTAAACAGATGGAATTCGCAGAACCTGTAAACTGGAGCAAACAGAAAATCTGTTCTCTTTCCGGAATGCGTGCCGGTCCTGATTGTCCTGCTACAGTTTATGAATATTGTCTTAACAATACCGAACAACAACTAGAACAATGTAACTGGCACAAAAAAACTGATGATGGAAAACTGCAAACTTTATATCCTTCGGAGTATCAGCAATGGGCCAGAACTACAAAACCAGATATTCAGATTAATTACAATACAACACCTCTTAGCATTCAGACACCAAAAAACAATGCGGTCTTTTATTATTCAGAATTACACAAAGAAAAACAGGCTGTGAGTGTAGAAGTTTTTGGAGGTGCAAAAGACACGCTCCAGATTTTTTATGATGATATTCTTTATGATGAAGTTTCCAGACCATTTACGTTCCAGCTGCCGGTTGAACGAGGCGAACATAACTGCCGTGTGGTTTGCGGGGATGAAAGCTGCAGTATTAACTTTGTAGTAAAATAGATTGTCGGGTCAAGCCCGACAATGACAAGCCTTTGTGTCATTCCCGTGCTTGTAATTTGTGTCATTCCCGTGCTTGTAATTTGTGTCATTCCCGTGCTTGACACGGGAATCTATTTTCCTAACAAACTGAAGCTCTCAGCATGATTACTAAAAATAATTCCACTACCAGCCTTTTCAAAACATGCTAAAGAAGACACTGCCTGAACAATTGCATCCTTTTTATCGTGAGGAACTAAAATCATGAGCATTTCTTTTTCTGGAACAATTTCTACACCAAAGAAAGTTGCATCACCTTCTTTTGCTGTTCCTCTTGCTCCTATGATTGTTCCACCGCCCGCTCCTGCTTTTCGTGCGGCTGCCATTGCATCTTCTGCATAGCCTTTGTTTACAATTATATTTATCATTTCATAGTTTTCCATATTATCTTCTCCTGAATTTTCTGTTGTGGTTTCTGAGTTTTTTCCTATACCGCCTGCTTTTATAAATCCGTTTACATCAAGTATCACCAGAAGACCAAAGTGTGTTTTTTTTGTATTGCAGGCCTGTTCAATTTTTTCACAAACCTTTTGTGCAATATCACGCTCAACAATATTTATTGTAATATCTTTAGAGGTATCGCCAAGTCCAAGCAGCTGCAACACACTATTAGAAGCAGTTCCGCGTCCCATAATAATGGTACCTCCACCAGCACCTGCTTCCTTTGCGGCATTCGTTATAAGTTCCCCGCTATTGTGAGGAACAATACACATAATAAGCTTATACACTTTCACCTCCTTTATTATTTCTTGAGGTCTTTATTTTATAAATTATTCCCATTATCTGAATAGCAATAAGCGGCATCATTGCAACAAGCGCAATTACTCCAAAGGAATCGCTTGAACCGGAACTACTGTTAGCTGCACCTAACGCAAATGAAAGTACAAAGGTTGATGTAAGAGGGCCGGAAGCAACTCCGCCAGAATCGAACGCAATTCCTGTAAAAAGCTCGGGACTAAAAAACATTAAAAGCATAGAAACAGCGTATCCAGGAATCAGAAGCCATTTCATATTAAAGCCCGAAATAGCACGCCACATAGAAAGCCCAATTGCAATTGCTGTACCAACAGAAAGAAAAACAAGAAGCATTTTTCGTTTGATTGTACCACCGCTGACATTTTCTACCTGTTCACTTAGACACCATACTGCAGGCTCGGCACAAACAATTATTGCTCCAAGTATCAGGCCTGTAAGAATAAGCATAAAGAACCAGATTCCCCCACGTTCAAACGCAAGCAAACCAAAGGCTTCACCAAGCTGCTTGCCTGTCTGCATAAAACCACCGTATACTCCACCAAGAAAAACTGCAAGACCAGCAAAGCTGTACACAAAACCAATAAGCATACGAATTACCTGGCGGGCAGTCATTTTTAAAAGAAAAATCTGGAAGATGATGAACAAGCAAAAAAGAGGTGCTATTGAGGTGAGGGATTCGTGTAAGGCAGATGCGATTATGCCAACATCTGGTACAGTTGTAACCGTGGCCACAGCGGTCCCTGAGCCTGTCGAAGGGGTTGAAGGGCCCATAAAGATTGCATACACCACCACAGCAAGTACCGGCCCTATAGACGAAACTCCGGTAAGACCAAACGAATTATTATCTTTTCCAGCACGAACAGAAGAAACACCAAGTCCAAGTGCCATAATGAACGGGACAGTCATAGGACCGGTTGTTGCTCCTCCGGAATCGAAACCTATTGCTATAAACGAATCAGGTGCGAAAAATGCAACTACAAAAAGAATTGTATAAGAAATAAAAAGCGTCCACTTTAAAGAAAGATTTACAACAGTGCGAAGCAGACCAAGCATTATAAAAATGCCTACTCCACCTGCAATTACAAAAGTAAATGCCAGCTTATTTACAAACGGAAAAACACCGCGTACCTGATCTCCAAAAACCTGAATATCTGGTTCGGCAGCAGTAACAATAAAACCAATTATAAACGCACTTACAAGCAGCAGCGGAAGACTTTTCTTTTCGGTAAGGGCTGCACCACAACGTTCACCCATCGGCTGAATACCAAGATCAACACCCAAAAGAAATATGGTAAGTCCGATTATCAGCAAAAGTCCGCTTACAAAAAACTTCAACAAGAGCGACAGTTCCAGCGGTACAATAGTAAGTCCCAGCAAAAACACAATCGTCATAACGGGAAAAAAAGATACTGCAGTTTCTTTAAATTTATGAAGAATATTCATGCTTTAGCGGTCCCTGAGCCTGTCGAAGGGTGCCCGACAATCTCTTAAATAAATGCCTTCCAGCCTTTTTTTTCGATTCCACTTACCCAGGCAGCAGCATATTTTTTAGCACCTTCAAGATCATGGTCGCGATAGTTTCCGCACTCTTGTTCTGTTGTAGCTGGAACAGGTTTATCCCAGACTGCAACCTTCTTAAGAACATTCATAATATGACCGGCAATTTCTTCTTCTGAGCGGTCACCCCAGACTGTAAAATAAAAGCCTGTTCTGCAACCCATCGGAGAAAGATCTATTACACCTTCCATTTCGTCGCGGATATATTCTGCCATAAGATGCTCAAGTGTATGAATTGCACCTGTAGACATAAACTCTTTGTTAGGCTGGCAAAAACGAATATCAAACTTTGTAACAATATCACCCTTTTCTCCGACCTTCTTAGCTGCAAGACGAACAAAAGGAGCAGTTACTTTTGTATGATCAAGATTAAAAGAATCTACATTATATTTTTTTTCCATAAATCTTAAGCCTCTTCAATTAATTTTTTTACAAAACAGGCACAGGCATTTGCACAAATATCTTCATTAAAAGCATAAGTCTGTTCTACAGATTCATCGGCCATATCGGACATACAGCGGACAATTACAAAAGGCACCTTGTTCAAAAAACAGGCTTGAGCAATTGCACAACCTTCCATTTCTACACAAGCGGGATTAAAGTTAGCCTGAATAGTACGCTTTACCGTAGAATCAGAAATAAACTGATCGCCACTGGCAACAACGCCTTTTATAATCTTGTGCTTTTTTGCAAACTCTGTAAGTCCAAAAGCAGTTACAGCCGCATCAGCTAATTTTTCATCGGCAACAAAAACTTCTGGAAGCCCCGGAACCTGCCCAATTTTATAGCCAAATGCTGTTGTATCAAAATCATGATAAACAGCTGCTGTAGAAACTACAAAATCAAAAACTTCAAGACCTTTTGCAAAAGCACCCGCAATTCCTGTATTGATAATTTTTGTTACACCAAATTTAAGAATCAAAGCCTGTGTACATAAAGCGGCGTTTACTTTACCAATTCCGCTTTTTACAATTACAACTTCTTTTCCTTTTAAAAATCCGGTTGAAAAACTTAAGCCTGCATATTCTGTAATTTCCTTGTTAACAAGTTCATCACATAACTCGCGAACCTCAGATTCCATTGCCCCAATGATTCCGTATTTTTCCATAATTACCTGTTCTTCTTTTTTTCGTAATCTGCCTTGAATTCCTTGTGTGTCTTAAACTGATTCAAAACATCTTCGCGGAGTTTATCCTTTAAGTTCATCTTATTTATCACAAGACGTCCAATTGTTTTATAAACAAAAAAGCCCGAAATCAATCCACCGATTAATGCCATAACAAGCAGAGTATTATAAACATACTGCTGGGCTTCTGTCGGAATTTTTGTTGTGATAATAATTGCAAGTATAAAATATAAGAAAACAAAAGCAAAACAGAGTATTATTTCACAGATAGTTCCGACAAACAAAAACAAGTTCGAAGACTTCTGTTTGTTACGATATTCAATCTGATCATTCTTGCGTTTTTCGCGTTCTTTTTCATCAATTTCATCAAATTTTCCGTCCATTATTTTTCCTCCTGTTCTGTGTTTTCTTTTTGCCTGTTTTCCTTGATGATTGAAATTATAAATGAAATCACAAGCAGAATTCCACAAACAACAACTGCAGAATCGGCAACATTAAAAGTTGGCCATCGTTCAAGTCCAAAAAGTCCATAGAATTTTACATCAATAAAATCTACTACTCCAGCCGGACGAAAAATTCTGTCTATAATGTTTCCAAAACCACCGCCAACTACACCACAAATTGCCCAGCGCTGAAGCTTTGTAAAATCATTATTTCTAAAATAAACTCCAAGAACAATTCCAAGAACTACAATAGGAATTACCGAAAATGCAAGGCGACGCATAGAATCGGGCCAGCGGGCTCCAAAACTAAAAGCAACACCTGGATTTCTTACATGAATTATTCTTAGAAAATCTCCAAAAAACTGAGTTCCAATTGTGTTCATGGGGATAAAACGGCACACAAGTACCTTAGTAATCTGATCTAAAACAATTACAACCACTGTGAGCACAAGCGGAAGCAATTTACTTTTCATCTGTTTTTCCATACTTATAAGTATAACAAAATTTCCTCTGAGTTACTATAAAAATCAATTAAAAATGAAATCTGCCAGAAATTATTTTTGCAGCAATTTAAATACACTGTCCTGCGGGTTATATTCTACACCTACATCATCTGCGGCAACAGGATATCTGCCTTTTAAGAAAAAGTTGTTAAGCAATTCAAGATAGTATTTAACAACATTATCTGATGCATTCTTTAAAGAAAGAGATTTAAATTGCTCAGCTGCGGCTTCATAATTCTTTGCTTCAAAATCGGCAAATGCTTTTTCCCAGGCTTCGACATATTCTAATAGCTCTGGTGTTGCGGCTTCACGAGTTTCTAAAAGCTCGTACAAACGAAGCGGAGTATTAACATTTACAACCCTTACACGATCAAGACTACGAACAATAAAATCATCCTCAAGTAAATCACGAGTAGCAGCACTGATTAAAATTCCATTCGTATGATATTGCTTATTTACACCTTCAAGACGACTCGCAAGATTTACATTGTTGCCCATCATGGTATAATTCTTCTTATTTTCGGAACCAAAATATCCGGCAATCATTTCTCCGCTGTTCATACCAATTCGAGTAAAAATTACTTTTTTATTTGCAACCATAATTTTAAACGCATCATACAAATCCTGTTCCATTGAAGCAGGTTTTTCACCAGAAGCAATCTGAACAATTTCTTTATTCATTTCAACTTCTGCTTTTTTCATTTTTATAGCAGCTGCACAGGCTCTCTTGGCATGATCTGTCATTTCAACTGGAGCTCCAACAAGCGCAACAATTGCATCGCCTTCGTATTTATCTACGGTTCCATGCTCTTCAATAATTATGTCAGACATGCGTGTAAGATAAAAATTCAAAAGGCTTCCAAGCTGAGCAGCAGTAAGAAGTTCACTAAAAGAAGAGAATTTCTGGATATCTGTAAAGATTGCGGTCATCTGGAAATTTTTTCCACCAAGTGTAAATGAAGACGGATCATTCATAATCTGATTTACAACATCTTTACTCAAGCACTGACTGAACGCAGACTTAATAAAACGCTTCTGTTTTCCTTCTACAGAAAGACTTAGAGCAACACTTATAAGGAACGAAAGGAAGAAAGCAACAAAAGGAGCTACAAGTAAAAGCCAGATTCCTTTTGCAAAAAGCATATACGGCAGTACAATTGCAAGCGCTGCACCAAAAATAAATCCGACTGCCATGAACACAACTGTAAGTTTTTGTGAATTACGGGTAGTTGCAAAAGCTACAAAGAATGCACCTAAAATTGTTAGTACAAAAATCCAGATATAAGCAAGAAAATCAGGGACCTTGCGCATAAAGCTATTAGTAAGATAATTATCAAGAGTTGCAATATGAACACCAACTCCAGGAAAAACCTGAGAGACCGGAGTTGAACAAATATCATAAAGGCCCGGAGCATAATAAGCTACAAAAACATATTTGTCTTCAAACTCATCCGGCTCTAAGATATATTCATCTTCTTCCGGTTCTATATTGCCATTGTAAATATCACTGCTGTGCAGAATGTCATAGGCACTATATGGATGATATTCATCTATATCCTTTTGATAACGTAAAAGAACTGTGCCGTCCTTTAATTTAGGCAGAGAATCAAGTGTGTCCTGTTCTCCCTGCATAAAAATTGGGGCAGTTCCAAGTGTTGGATAAACCACACCCTCATACTCATAAATAAGTCGTCCGCGGCGGATAATATCATCATCATCTTTACTGCTTACAATTGCTCCAAGTATAGCTGCAGCGTCTTTTATTTGAGGAATAGGCATTTGCCCCTTTTCTGTTCCTTTTTCGTAATCAATAAGAACATTTAATGCCTGAACAACAATACCGCTGTTTGCTTCGGCAAGGGCAAGAGCATCATCATCTTCATCACCATAAACCGAAGGCTCTGTATAAATAATATCAAAAGCAACAGACTTTGCATTACCAGCAGAAATAAAGTCTATCATTTTTCCATAGGCTTCGCGCGGCCAGGGCCAGTTCCATCCGTAGTTTTCTTTTGCCCAGTCAATACTCTGCTGATCAACTATTATAAATGAAATTTCATCACAGGCAGTTTTATACTTAGAGGCAAAAAACATTCTGCGGTCATAAGTTTTATTTTCAAAAAAAGTAAATACTCCTGCAATTTGCAGAATCATTGTTAATGTAAAACAAATAAGTGCTACTATTACTGAACGGAACCAAAGCTTATTGTTCTTATGTTTCATTAATCTATCTCAAAAATCTTATAATCTTCATATTCAACTTCAAAACGCTCTTTACGAACCTGTTTGCCCTGCTTAGCAATAGTTCCAGCCTTTGACATTGCCGTAAGCTCCTTGTTAACCTTTTTGATTCTGTCTTTTGGAGCAGGATGTGTAGAACCCCAGCCGGTATTATCAGGAGACTCTTCAAGCTGTTCAAGCATATCAAGCATTGCATAAGGGTCGTAACCTGCACTTTGTAAAATATGAAGTGCCTGTTTATCTGCTTCAAATTCCTGTTCTTTTGAGAAACCTGTATTTACAAGAGTTTTGACAACTTCATTTGAAGCATCGCTGAAAGTGTTTACGGCTTCCATTACTTTTTCAAGGTCTTTGTCCGAAAGAGAAATATCGGAACTGTTATTTGCTGAAACTATAGTTGTAACGACAACTGCTTTTGTTGTATCGCTTACAGCAGATCGAACACGACTTGCTTTAATTGCCTGAACGCTATGTCCAAGCTGAACATGTGCAATTTCATGAGCAAGAACTGCAGCAAGAGCATCTTCGGAATTAGTACAATCTATGAGACCACGGCTTACAAAAATATGACCGCCTGGAGTTGCCATTGCATTTATTTCATCTGTATCAAGAATTACAACATAATAGCCCTTGTACAAATAAGGCTTATCGGAATTCATTACGAGTGTTTCACAAATGCGGTTAAGATAAGTTGTCATCTGATAACTGCCATGATCAATTGGATATGTTGTTGCAATTGAAGCAGCTACAGAACGGCCAATATAATATTCTTCTTCTGGAGTAATTGTTTCAGAAGCTTTTTCTATTGATTCTACACTTGAGGTAATTGCACCAAAAACAGCCATTTCTGGACTGAACTCGTTATCATCATCATCTGGTAAAGAAACACACGAAGTAAAACCTGCTAAAATTAAAACAGTTGAAATAAAAAGAATGATTGAAGGTAAAAGCTTTTTCATTATTCTGCACCTCCATCATTGAGTTGTCCGGCTTGAGCAAAGGCAATCGCATCATCCTGATCTACACCAAGAGATTCTATGTAATCTACAATATCAAAATTAAGCTCATATTGTTCTGCATAAACAGCTTCTATTGTAGAATTAAAGCCTTTTCCTGCAAGCGCAATTTCGTCTGCATTAGCCGAAGTTGCATTTGCTTTGTCTTTTATTTTTTTCGAGGTCAATGCCGATGCCGGAAGCCAGCCTTCAACACTTTTGTCACCTACCAGCTGAACGTAAACCCAGGATTTTTCTTCCTTAAGCACTAATACAGCAGAAGCATATTCTATTGAACCGATTTTTTTTGAGGAGGCAGCAGGCTTTGCTTTAAGAGGAGCCGGGTCAATAGCCACATACTGAGTTTTTGTCTTTGAAGCAGAAAAAACAGGTATAGACAGACATAAAACAACCAATAAAAGTGTAAGTTTTTTCATGAGCTTTTCCATATTCCTTATTATACCACAGGATTTCTAAAGGTACGACTATTTTTTTTACCTTGTTTATATTATTATAAACAAATAATGAAAGAAACTGTTACAATTACCGTCAAACCGGAACAGGAAAAAGATAAAAAGCTTATAGAACGACTTGTATTGGCACAACTAAAAAAACGAGGTAATAAGCAGGAACTTGTTTTCTGCAAACGTTCTGTTGATGCCAGGCACGCTCAGGTTAAAATTCATTTACGTTATGATGTTTACATTGATGAACAGCCTCCTTCCAGAAAAAGCAGCCTTCCCGTTTGGAAAAAGGCAGACGGCAAACATACAGTTGTAATCATAGGTTCTGGACCTGCAGGTCTTTTTGGTGCACTTAAGCTTTTAGAATACGGAATAAAACCTGTAATTATTGAACGAGGCCCTGATACTGTGCAGCGTCGGAAAGATATTGCACTTATAAGCACAAAGGATTTTGTAAATCCCGAAAGCAATTACTGCTTTGGAGAAGGCGGAGCCGGAACTTTTTCTGACGGAAAGCTTTATACACGGTCGAACAAGCGCGGAGATATCAGCAGCATTCTGCGGATTTTTCATGAGTTTGGTGCAGATGAAAAAATATTAACCGATGCACACCCGCACATTGGAACAGACAGGCTTCCTAAAATAATAAATGCCATGCGCGACAAAATAATTGAGCTTGGCGGCGAAGTTCATTTTAATACAAAGTGTACTGATTTTATTGTAGAGAATAGTCGGGTGAAGGGTGTGGTGTGTACAAGTAACGGCCCTTCGACAGGCTCAGGAACCACGAACTTTGCATGTGATGTTGTCCTTCTTGCAACCGGGCACTCTGCAACTGATATTTACATGCTGCTGGCCCGCACTGCACCACAAACTCTTGAAGCAAAAACTTTTGCAATGGGTGTGCGGGTTGAACACCCTCGTGCTGTAATTGACCAGTTACAGTATCACGGAAAACAAAACCAAAAAGGTGCGGAAAATCTTGGAGCTGCAGAATACAGAGTTACAACACAGGTTGAAGGTCGTGGCGTTTATTCGTTCTGTATGTGTCCCGGAGGTTTTGTAGTTCCTTCGGCAAGCGGACCAGATGAAATTGTTGTAAACGGAATGTCTGCAGCAGCACGTAATTCTAAATGGTCAAATGCAGCAATTGTTGTAGAAATACGACCAGAGGATATTCCACAAGAATATGTTGAAGCAGCAAAAAAAGCAGGAACTGCAGCACTTGCCGGACTTTTATTCAGAACAAAAATAGAACAGGATGCAAAAGCAAACGGTAACGGACAGGCAGCACCGGCACAACTTGTTGTTGATTTTCTGGCAGAAAGACAATCGGAACAGGACGCACTACCCTCTTCAAGCTACACACCAGGCATTGTTAGTTCCGCCTTACACAAATGGCTTCCACCACTTATTTCTAAAAAACTCGCTCAGGGAATAAAACAGATTGACCAGAGCATGAAAGGCTTTATATGCCCGCTGGCTCTTATGATTGCCCCGGAAACACGAACAAGCACCCCGGTTCGCATTTTGCGTAACAAAGAAACTTTTGAATGTACTGGAATTAAAGGTTTATACCCGGCCGGTGAAGGAAGCGGTTATGCCGGTGGAATTGTTTCAAGTGCCATGGACGGCGAAAATGCCGCAAGGGCAATAGCCACAGCCCTTCGATGCTAGACCAGCTTCTTTTTACCCCAGGCGTCAATTAATCTGGAAGGCTCCGGTGCCAGCAGCAGCTTAACCAGAAGCAGGGTTGTCTGACTGAAAACATTCTGCATAATTTCCTGCTGCTCTTCGGTAAAGCGGCTTAATACGTAGTCGGCAATTCCAATATTAGGATTGTCTGGCCTGCCAATTCCAAAGCGAAGGCGCCAGAAATCGGCAGTATTCAAAACTGCTTTTGTAGAACGAAGTCCGTTGTGACCTCCAAGACCTCCGCTCCATTTAAGACTTACAAAACCAAGAGTCAGTTCAAGTTCGTCGTGAACAACAAGAATTTCTTCGGGCAGGATTTTATAGAAACTGGCGGCTTCAATTATGCTGTCACCGCTCAGATTCATATAAGTCATGGGTTTTAAAAAATATATATGCTGTGGTGCGTCTTCTGGGACAAGTACAGGAGTACCGTCTTTTTTAGAACAAATCTTGTAATCACATGCCCACTGCGAAAGTTCAGCAGGAGTACACGAAGCAATTTCTCCCTTGAACTTACTCTGCCAGCTTAAGCGTGAAGCAAACGGAAGAGAATCTTCAAAATACCAGGCAACATTATGACGGGTCTTTTCGTATTCCCTTCCATAGTTTCCCAGGAACGCAACAAGCTTTATCATTTCTCCAGATCTTCCGGTGTCTTCTGGAATTTTGAGAAATTGTAAGAAGCAATTTCGAACCAGTAAGGCGACTTATTACACTTACCATAATAAAGATTTGTAGAACCCTGATCTTCAGGATCTGCCGGAACAATATAGGTCTCAATTGTAATGACGCCCTTTGTAGTTCCAATCTGAACAGCAGCATAAGGCTCACCACCAAGATCATCAGTTGTTCCATGCCACTGAGTTGTTGTAAGAGTGTTGAAAGAATTAAGCCAGTCAGCTGCCTTTTGAGAATCAAGTGTGATATTTGCACCGGAAATATTCCATACAAGATTTTCTGTATCGCCTGTTCGTGAAACAGCCCAGGTTTCTTCTCCAATAGGAGTTACCGAAACAGACGAAATATCTACAGAGTCTACTGAGTAAACAGTCTTGCTTCGAAGTTGATCAACAGTTTTGTCATAGACATTTCTGTAATCACCGTCAATAAGATAAATATCATTTGAGCCGTTTACTGTTGCATAACACTGAATACCAGTTGTTGCATCTTTACCAAGTGTAAAGGTACGAAGAACTTTTTCACCGGCACTTACTGTTACTTTGATTGCGTTAGCATCATCAAACTCGTACTTTGAAACAGAAGCTGCATTTGAAAGACTTGCAACTCTATCAAGCGCATTGATATCCTTTGCATAGTCAATCATTGAATCAACATTCGATTCAATTGCTTCATATTTTTCGTTGTTTATAACCCACTTACCGTCTTCATTTACAAGAGTAAGATTTCCGTCACTCTTTTCAATTACAATCTGGTCAGGAGTTTCTGAAAAACTGAATTTCTTTACAGTACTTCTTGTGTTTATAATAATCTGAATAATTCCGACTATCAGCAAAATTATGTCGGCTGCAATTAAAACTATTTTTCTGGTTTTCATGCTTCTGCCTCACTTTTCTTGTCATTATCTTTCTTGTCGTTTTCAATAAAACGGTCATCGTCAGGATTATAGAATCTGTTGATTCTTGCCTTTCGTTTAACTCTCATTCTCCATACAATCAAACCTGCAAGAAGAACAATAATTGCAAGACCATATTCGTTGAACAACTGGAAGAAGGTTACCTTTGGTTTTGATTCTGTATTAAGAACGTTTATTGAAACTCCCTTAGTACGCATCTTACAAAGATCTTCGTTACCGTTCAAATAATCAATTGCATTTATAAGAAGGAGCGCTACTCCAGACGAAGCATCTTCTGCAAAAACCTGTGTAGTTGTAATTTGTGAAGAACCGGCTACAATAATTTTTCCCGGTTGCTTGCTCCTAGAAAGATGAGATGAAATTGTGTAGTCTCCCTGACCTTCATCTTCTTTATCTGAAGAAACCGGAGCCTGATCAAAGGCACTTTCGAATTCACCTTCAAGAAGAACCATAAGTTTTTTCTTTGAAAGCTTACTTGCATCTTCTGGTGGTGTAATCACAAGAGGATTAAGCATAAGTCCGTCCGGCTGTTCTGTCCAGGCCTTGTCGCTCGATTCTACAAGCACAGTTTCTTTTACATTTCTGTTTTCTGTAACTTCAAGAGGAGCAGTCTGAAGCATTACAACATTTGCAAGATTGCTTGTAATTGCATGCTTTTCGTTCATCTGTTCCTTCTGCAAAAGAGGTGCCCAATACAAATCAAGAATACCGTAAGTATTGTGATATGTCTGACAGCTTTGTTCATCCATTACATATTCTTTAGTAATAGAAACTCCGTACTTGTTCAAAAGTCTTTCTATATTAACATTGTTTGCGGTATAAGTTGTCATTGTTCCGTAGAACATATTGTTTTCCTGAACTTCCTGACAAGGCTCCATAAGGAACAGAACGTTTCCACCACGCATAATAAACTGATCAATTTTGTAGAGCTCTTCTTCTGTCATATCCTGCTTTGGGCCATTGATTACAATGCTCTTCATTGAAGCAGGAATATCTTCTTCGTTCAAATCAATTGTCTTAAGTTCATATAATTCAGAAAGCGCAGTATTAAAGCCTTTTGCACCTTCATCTGTAAGCAGATCAAGTTCACCGTGACCTACAATGTAACCGAATTGTGTCGGCTTAGAAATAAGACTCTGAATTGCAGAATTAATATCTTCTTCTGCTGTGTCTACTCCAACAACTGCATAGTTATTAAAGAAAATATCCTGAATCTGAATTGGAAGAGTTACAAACTTTTCGCCATATTCAACAACAACGCCAATACAACCAGTCTCATATTCACCGTTTGCATTTCTGTAATTTATAGGCTGAACTCCGTAGCGTTCTGTATAACCAGCAACCTCATCTACAGCAGGATGAATAACCGTGTATTCAAGCTTATCCATTTTCTGCTTGTTTATTTCGCGGCAAATCTTATCAATAGAATCTTCAAGTGTATCAACCCCGGAAATTCTAAGAGATTTTATTGAGCTGCTCATAATTACATAAAGCTTAATCTTATCATCACCGCGTAAGGTTTCAAGAGAAGCCGCAGTATTTATCATTTTTGAAATTGTCGAAGTAAGTGTATATTCAAAACCATCGGAGCTTGTAATCGGATCAATAAGTTCAACACTGTCGCCGTAAGAAATTGCAAGTCCCATGTAGGTCTGCTTTACACCAATTTCATTATTATTAACTTCCTGAATCTGAACCTGGCGCAGGCCGTAGTTTGCAGCAAGATCCTGATTTTCCTGCTTAGACAAATCCATAAAAGAAACAGAGAAGTTTTTGTTTGCAGCACGCTTGTATTCTTCAAGTAAATCTTCTACATACTGAGTAATTGCGCTGTACTGAGCCGGAAGATTTTTATCAAAGAACACACGAATAGAAACAGGCTCATCAAGATTTTTTACAATAGTCTTACTTGCCTTTGAAAGCGAATAGGATTTTTGCTTTGTAAGGTCGGCACGAACATACGCATTGCTTCCAACAAAATTAAGGAGTACAAGAAAAATCAAAAACAAAACAAAATCAGAAGCAGAACTTTTAAACCATTCAATAATCTTTTTCATCTTTCTCACCTCCTACATTTTATTTTTTGCTTCGGCACGAACTGTGCACACAAAGAACAACGCTGTTAGCGAAATAAAATAAAGCAAATCGCGTGTATCAAGAATACCTTTTGAAATTGAACCAAAGTGAACCGAAGCCGAAATGAATGAGAATAATTTTACAATTCCGTCTGGCAGGAACACAAGGAACGATTCTACAAAAGTGAGTGCCAGACAAATTGCCATGGCAACTGCAAATGCAATAATCTGATTTTTTGTAATTGAAGAACAGAACAATCCGATTGAACTGTATGCTGCAATAATAAAGATTGCTCCAAGGTAACCACCGATAATCGGACCGTAATCTGGAGAACCAAAAACTTCTGCAGTAATCACATAAAAGAGTGTTGGTGCAAGCATTACAAGTGATTCAATTAGAACTGCAAGATATTTTCCTGTTACAACATCAATTTCGCGAACAGGAAGTGTCATCAAAGTTTCTATAGAACCAACGCGTTTTTCTTCAGAGAATACGCGCATTGTTACAGCCGGAATAAAGAACGAAAGCAGCATTGGAAGCATGCTGAAGAAGTTTCGGAGCTCTGCTCTGTTCTGAAGGAAGAAGGCTGCAAAAAACAAAAGTCCGTTTATTACAAGGAACAAGCCTGTAACAATGTAGCCTATTGGGCCTGAATAATAAGAACGCAATTCCCTGCGCATAATTACAAAGGCAGGATTTTTTGCTTTAGTTTTAGTGTCGCTCATTTACTTTGCCTCCTTTGTGTCTGATTCATTTGAAGAGTCGCCGGAAGTTGTGAGTGCGTGGAATACGTCTTCAAGAGTATTAGACTGCATTGCCATTGCATAAATATCACAACCAGCTTCTATAAGTTTTTTAACAAGTGCCGGTCTTATTTCTGCTTCACCGTTTACAGAAACAACAACTTCGTTATGACCGTTTTCTACTTTATTAGAAGATACATTTGCAACACCTTCAACTGAGTGTGCAGCAGCTTCTGCCTTTTTAGCATCTCCGTCAAATTCAACGAATACTGTTGTAGAAGAGCCGATGCTGTTTTTAAGATTTTCTATAGAGCTGTCGGCAACAACCTTACCACCGCTGATAATGATTGCGCGTGAACACAAGGTTTCAACTTCGCTCAAAATATGAGTTGAAACAATAACTGTTCGTGTCTTACCAATTTCGCGGATAATTGCACGAACGTCTTCTACCTGGTTAGGGTCAAGACCAGAAGTTGGTTCATCAAGAATAAGAATCTCAGGATCTGCCATAAGTGCGTGTGCAAGTGAAACACGCTGACGGTTACCTCGGGATAATTCCGAAATATTTTTACTCATTACTTCTTTGAGCCCGCATTCCTTACAAAGGGCAGGAACTTTTTCTGCTGCATTTTCTCCATGCATTTGGGCAATGTACTTAAGGTAATCTTCAACAATCATCTCGCCATAAAGCGGAGCCGACTCGGGCATATAACCTATTTTCTTTTTAGATTCAACAGGCGCTTTTGTAATATCTTCTCCGTCAATAAAAATCTGACCTTCTGAAGGAGCCAAGAAGCCTGTAATCATTCGCATTGTTGTAGTTTTTCCGGCGCCATTAGGTCCAAGCAGACCAACAATCTGCCCGGTTGGAATGGAAAAACTCACATCATTCACCGCACGAAAAGTCCCGAAGTTTCGAGACACGTGGGAAACCTCAATCATTTTGAGCCTCCAAATTTTTAGTTATGATAACATTATAATGAAAAAAGACGTGTTTGTTAAATAATTGTTTGTTAGAATTTAGCTTTACTCAGCAATTTCCATCCATTGCTCAGTTGCAGCCTCGAGCTGTTTTGCTGTTTCTTCAATTTCGAGCTGAACAGCTTTTGCTTTTTCACCATTGGAATAAATCTGCGGGTCGGCAAGCTTGTTTTCAAGTTCGGCTTTATGCGCTTCAAGAGAAGCAATTTTTTCTTCAAGTTGACTGATTGTTTTTGCCTTCTTGCGTTTTTCGGCTTCGAGACGTTTTTGCTCTTCCCAGGAAAGCTGGGGGGCGTTACGGGGGGCTTGCCCCACGTTAGAAGGGGTGGGCGAAGACATGGCTGAGCCCAGGGGAAGGCTTTCCCCTCCTGGAGTTTCAAGCACTCCTTCTTTTTCTGTCTGCTCTAAATAATATTTGTAGTCACCAGGATAATACATTGACTTACCGGGCTCAAGATGTAAAACCTGAGTTGCAAGCTGTTCTATAAAACCGCGGTCATGGCTTACAAAAACTACTGTTCCACCAAAATCACGAAGCGCAGATAAAAGCACGTCTTTTGAATGAAGGTCAAGGTGGTTTGTAGGTTCATCGAGTACCAGAAGATTTACAGGACTAAGCAGGAGCTGCAGCAAAGCTATTCGAGACTTTTCTCCACCGGAAAGAACATCAAGACTTTTGAATACATCGTCGCCTCTAAAAAGAAAAGCACCCAGCATATCGCGCAGTTTTGGAATCAGTTCAAGCGGCGCAATGCCTTCCAGATACTCAAGAATTGTACAACTTCCTTTTATTGTTTCTGCATTATCCTGACTAAAATAACCGATTTTTACACCAGCCCCTGGAATGATTTCGCCTTTAAACGAAGAATCTTCTCCCGCAATTATTCGTAGTAATGTAGATTTTCCTGCTCCGTTTCGCCCCGCAACAACAAGACGCTGTCCGTTTTCCAAAGTAAGATCAAGATTATTCAGAACATTTGTTTTCCCATCATAGGATTTGCAGATCTGGTTCATTCGCAAAACAAGTCTGCCTGCATGTGGAGCCGGTGGAAATGTAAAATGGATTTTTTTAAGCGATTCAGGAATTTCTATTCGTACCATTTTTTCAAGTTTTTTCTGATATTCCTGTGCCTGCGCTGCTTTTGTTGCCTTATAACCAAAACGAGTTATAAATGCTTCAAGTTTCTGAATTTCTTCCTGCTGCTGTTCGTAGGCGGCCATAAGAGTTTTAAGTTCTGTTTCGCGAACCTTTTCGTAATGAGTGTAGTTGCCCGGATATCGTTTGAGTTCTCCGTTAAAAAGCTCGTATACTTCGTTTATTGTAACATCAAGAAAATAGCGGTCGTGACTTACGAGTAAGAAGCCGCCCTTGTAATTCTGAAGAAATTCTTCGAGCCAGGAACGTGCTTCAAGGTCAAGGTAGTTTGTCGGTTCATCAAGCAGCAGAATGTCCGGATTTTGCATAAGGGCTTTTGCAAGTGCAATACGCATCTGCCATCCGCCTGAAAATTCTTCTGTGTTGCGTTCAAAATCGGTACGCAAAAAGCCTAGACCTAAAAGAACAGATTCTGCTACTGACTGTCTTCTGTGCCAGCCGGAATCGTCAAGCTTTTGAATTAATTCTGCCTGAATTTCTACAAGCTGCTGTTCATTTGAAGGCTTTGCCTGAAGCTGTGTTCCAATTTCATCTATTTTATTCTGAAGATCATAGCCGTATTGAAAAGCCTTGTCTGCTTCTTCTAAAAGTGTACAACCGTGGTGTGTAAGTCCTGATTGTGGAAGATATGCAATGCGACAATCCTTTTGAACTGCACGCTCTCCGGAATCTGGTGCGGTGAGTCCTGCAAGCACCTTTATGAGAGTAGATTTCCCAGAGCCGTTTGCACCTGTGAGCGCAATCTTTGAACCGGTCTGAAGATTGATTGTTACATTTTTTAAGATATCTCTGTCGCCAAAAGCAAGAGAAACCTGTGAAAACTGAACAAAAGCCATAAATGCCTGCCGTACCTTTTTTTGTTATTTCTACCTGCTCTTAAAATACATGATAAGAGGACTTGAACTTCTGGCTGTTACAAGAATTCCATTGTAGGTTGCATCTGTAGCAGCTTCAAGACGTAAACCGTCTGCTTCAAGTTTATAAAGGAAGTTAACTTCATCATTAGTTCCTTCAAACTTAAAGGTAAGTACTCCATCATAAGAAGCAGCAAGAGTTTTACTAACTGCATACTTAACACTACAGGTTCCTGCATTTTTTGCACCAGCATTTATAATTGAAGGAACAAGAAGCTTAAAGCCTGTCCATCGGAAAGTTCCATCGGTATTAAGGCTTAAGTTTCCGTAGCTTGAACTTGAAAGATCTCCCGAAGCTTTTGCAACTTTATTATATTCATTTACACGTCTTTCTTTTTCGGCAGTAACAATTGCATTAATATCTTCTCCTAAAGTAACAAGATTAAGCTCCTGTGGTTTGCCGCTGTCATCGGTGTAGCGTACAACAATAAAGGCAGATTTTTTATAAACAATGATAATTGGAATATCATTCAGCGTGTACTCAAAATCATCAGATTTTTTATAACCGGTATAATCCCAACTTTCGTGAATGCCACTCATATTGAGAGAAACTTTATTGTTTACTGTATCAATCATAAAATTATATGAAGGATGAAGTTTTGTAAGATCAATATTGCCAGACGAAATCATTGTGCTAAAGCTATCCGGATACCAGGCCTTGTTTAAAATTGAGTTGTAGTAATTATCTTCTTCCTCTTCTTCCTCGATTTTTTCACCGCCAACCTGTTCGCCGTTTTCATCTGTTTCATAAATATTCAGATTGTACGAAAAACACCAGCCTTGAGTTCCGTCAGATGTTAAGATTTTATACCAGTCCCCTTCAAGTGCTTTTCCACCTGTCATTGGTGCTTGTCCTGTCCCTTTATACAGAAGCTTTATAACTTCACCCTTTCGTAAACGATATACCTGTTTTGCTGTGTTTACCGGTTCTGCACGACATGGAAGACCATCAAGTTTTACAGAGGCATACTGTTTGGCGCAATCTTCATATTTTTTAACGACGTTTCCGATTTTTGATTTTTTTACCGGATCTGTAAGCTGCCACAAAGGAATTTCAATTTTCTGAAGTTCTTTTGCATTAACATCTTCTTCATCTGCAATTCCAACAACATATACCTGAGAAATATTTGAACGAATATAAACTGGAAGTATCTCGCCGCTTGAAAGCTTATACTCTGGTACATTCCAAAGCAGAACGCTATACCCCATCACTTTATCTTTACATGAAATTAAAAATATTGAACAAAATGCAAGCAGAAAAGTTGCTGCCACACAAAAAAAATTCTTTTTCATAGATAAATAATATAGCAAATTTTGGGATTTGTGTCATTGATGTGGCAGAATTCGTCATTACGAGCCTAGCGAAGCAATTCACTTCAAGTTGCTTTTATGTTCTATCTATAGTAAAATATTATCTACACTTTTAGGAGGATTCATTCAATGAAAAAAATCACATCATTTGCAGTGCTCGCTGCTTTGGCTTTTGCTCTTTTGACAGGCTGCTCTGGTACAACACAAAAGAATTACATTCTTGCAACTGGAGGAACCAGTGGTACATACTATCCATTTGGTGGTGCAATTGCTAACGTATGGAACACTAAACTCGAAAATATGAATGTTACTGCTCAGGCAACTGGTGCTTCTGCAGAAAATCTTCGTCTTATTAATAAGGGCGAAGCAGAATTTGCAATCGTTCAGAACGATGTAATGGACTATGCATATAACGGAACTGATTTATTTGCAGGCGAAAAGCTTACAAACATCATGACAATCGGAACCATGTATCCGGAAGTTGTTCAGATTGCTGTTTCTAAAGCAAGTGGAATTAAATCGGTTGCAGATTTTAAGGGAAAACGAATTTCTGTTGGAGCCGCTGGTTCTGGTGTAGAATTCAATGCTAAACAGATTATGGAAGGTTATGGTTTGACTTTTGATGATATTAAAAAGAGCAACCTTTCTTTCAAGGAATCTGCAGACGGAATTCAGAATGGTACATTGGACGGATGTTTCATTACTGCCGGTGTTCCTAACGCTGCTTTACAGGAACTTGCATTTACTGCAGGTCTTACACTTATTCCTGTAGACGGAGCCGCTGCTGAAAAAATCTGTGCAAAATATGGATATTATACAAAGACAGTTATTCCGGGCGGAACTTACAAGGGAACAGACGAAGACGTTGGTGCTTTGGCAATTATGGCTACTTTGGCAGTAAGCTCTAAGCTTGATGAACAGACTGTTTATGATATGACAAAGGCTTTGTTCTCTAACCTTACAGACCTTTCAAACGGTCACGCAAAGGGAAAGGAAGTTTCTGCTAAAACTGCTATTACCGGTGTTTCAGTTCCGTTCCATCCTGGTGCAATTAAGTATTATAAAGAAATCGGATTGATGAAATAATGCCCTAAGCGTGGCAATCCATGAATAAAAAAAGTGTTTTTTTATTTGCATCAATCTTTTTATTAATTCTTGGAGGGGTGATTTTTTTTACTCCTTCAAAAACCGTTCTTGCAATTTACAACAGAAAAAATCCGGAGCAAAGGATTTATTCTGTACAGGGTTACAGGGACGGTTTTATAATTTCTTACACACATAGTGTAAATAAAGGTCGTGTTCATGATTATTATAAATGCGACCTTGAAAACCGTGAGCTTGTTCTTCAAAGCACACATTTTGTTTCTTATGGAGCGGGCATTCCTGAACCTGAAGAAACTCCGGGTGCTGAATTTACAGTACTTGGAGATGATTACACAATTTCAAACATAAACAGAAGAATGCAAAAGCTTGTAATGGCAGTTGGCGTTATTGCAGATCACAGTTTTGCAGTTGATAATACAGATTTTGAAGAGCGTGCTCTTAAGGATTTTTTTGAGCCGCAGACAAGTTTGATTTTTGAAATTAAAAAAGTGAGCCCGGTTGATTACTGGGTACATAAGATAGATTAAAAAGGAGAGTTCCATGGACGAGTTTGACCAGACACAGGAAGAAGAAATTCAGCCTTCAAGCGGACCAATCGAAGATATTTTACCAACAACAAACGAAGACGAAATGAAAAAACTCATGCAGGAGCTTGACCGCGAGCAGGCCTACCGTGAGCACAAATGCTGGCGTCAGTATATTACTGTTATTGTTTCTTTTGTGTTTGTATTTTTCCAGCTTTACGCAACAATTTCGGGACTGGTAACTGCACAGGTTTTGCGTGCAACTCACCTTGCTTTTGTTCAGCTGCTGGCATTTTTACTTTTTCCTCCTACTAAGAAGAGTCCTAAGAATACGCTGCCATGGTACGACGTAGTGCTTGGTCTTGTTGGTGCTGCCTGCTGGATGTACATCGTTGGCGGATACTCCGAAAAGTTCCTTGCTTTTGTAAACGGTATTTTTAAGACAAACCTTCAGCCTTTGTTTACCCGCGCCGGGGCTTACACTGTTTTTGATATTGTAGTTGGTATTGTTGCCATTGTTATTTTGTTCGAAAGCTGCCGCAGAATTGTAGGACTTCCTATTATGATTATTGCGGGAGTTTTTATTCTGTACGGATTTATCGGTAAGTATTTGCCGGGATTTTTGAACCACCGCGGTTACTCTCTTACACGAGTTGTTTCGCATTTGTTCTATACAACTGAAGGAATTATTGGAACTCCGATTGGCGCCTGTTCTACGTTTATATTCCTTTTCATAATGTTCGGTGCGCTTCTGGAAAAAACAGGAATCGGTCAGTTCTTTATTGATATTTGTAATGCAATTGCCGGTGGAGCAAGCGGAGGGCCTGCAAAGGTTGCTGTTCTTTCGAGTGCCTTGCTTGGAACTGTCAGTGGTTCGTCTGTTAGTAACACAGTTGGTTCTGGCTCGTTCACAATTCCAATGATGAAAAAACTCGGTTATAAGGGTGAGTTTGCTGGTGCCGTAGAAGCCGCAGCCTCAACTGGTGGTCAGCTCATGCCGCCGATTATGGGTGCCGCCGCCTTTCTTATGGCCGAAAGTCTTGGCATGCCTTACATCACAATTGTTAAGGCTGCAATCATTCCGGCAGTTTTGTACTTTGCAGGAATCTTTATTACCGTTCACCTCGAAGCAAAAAAGCTTGGTCTCAAAGGCCTGCCACGTGAACAGCTTCCAAAGGCTTTACCGCTCTTCCTTAAAAAAGGCTACATGATTTTGCCACTTATCGTAATCATTTACTTTTTGTGTGCAGGATTCACTGCAGTATTTGCAGCACTTATGGGAATTGTTGCATGTCTGATTATTGGAGTTGCTGTACCGCTTGTGGATCTTGCAAAGGGCCGCAAACCTACATTTGGCGCAAAGGATATTGTAGACGTAGTTTGTGCCGCTGCCCGCAACGTTATTTCTGTAGCAATTGCCTGTGGAATGGCAGGAATCATTATTGGTATTGTTACTTTGACAGGACTTGGTCTTAAGATGGGTGCAGGACTTGTTTCGCTTGCTCACGGAAAGCTCTTCTTGACCCTGTTCTTTACAATGATTGCTTCGATTATTCTTGGTATGGGTGCACCTACAACTGCCAACTATCTTATTACTTCGACAATCACAGCCGGTGCAATTATCCAGCTTGGAGTTCAGCCGATTGTTGCACATATGTTTGCCTTCTACTTTGGTATTATTGCCGATGTAACTCCACCAGTTGCCCTTGCAGCCATAGCGGGTGCGGCCATAGCAAAAGCCAAACCTATGAAGACGGCGGTGAACGCAACCAAACTTGCAATCGGTGCTTTTATTATTCCATATATGTGCGTTTATAATCCGCAGATGCTCATGCTCGACGCAAAACCTCTTGGGGTTATTATGATAATTATTACTGCGCTTATTGGTATGTTTGGAATCAGTGTTGCACTGGAAGGATATGGACTTAAGAATACGGGCCTTTTTGCAGGAAGTAACAAGCCTCGCGCACTTGTGATTAGTTTTGATGTACTTGAGCGCATTTTGTTTGCTGTTGCCGGTCTCTTCTGTGTTCTGCCGGAAACCAAGACAGATATCATAGGGCTTTCACTTATGGCAGTGCTGCTGGTTTATCAGGGAATGGTAAAGAAGTTTAGCCGTTAATGAAGTTAGCAAAGCTTTACTTCATTAAATTATAATTTACTTCACTACAAACTTCACTAACTTCACTTGGTACTTCACTAATTTCTTCATTATTCCAGTACCAAATACAACACCCGTTCGTTATGTTTTGGAAATTGCTGTTAAAAAAAGCAAATCTATCCCTGTTGTGTTTCACGAAGATGGACTTTTGGGCGTTTTTGTAAGAAATTTTGGAAGTACAGTTACAGTTACCCCAGAACAAATTCGTGACATGGTTTTACTTAGTGATAACACACCGTTTGACCAGACATTCACTGAATCGGAATTCAACTCCTCAAATTTTACAATCCTTTCAGAAACTTACAAAAATAAAACAGAATCAGAGCTAACAGAAAAAGCTTTGATTTCCATAGGTTTTATGAATACAGAAAAGGCTCTTTCACGTGGAGCGTTACTTTTTGCAGATAATTGTAAAGATGAACGTACAAAAATTACAGCAACCCAATGGCCGGATGTAACAAAAGGAAGTTCTGTCATTCTCGCAAGTGAAGAATTTACTGGAAATCTTATTGACAGTATTTTGTTCACGGTCAGATTTGTACAGAATCATTCGGTTAATGGTTTCGTAAAAGAGGCAGAAGGACGAAGTGATTATGTATCTTATCCAGCTCGCTCCATTACAGAAGGTATAGTAAATGCCGTTGCGCATAGAAATTACTTTATTGATGGAAGTCAAATAGAAATCAACCTTTTCAAAGATCGTCTTGAAATTACTTCACCCGGGTCACTGCTTGGGGTTCGGCAATTAAAAAAAGAAAAAAATATAGCTTCAATTATTCCCCGTCGCCGTAATGAAGTAATTTGTGCAGTTCTTGAAAAATGCCGTTATATGGAATCCAAAGGATCTGGATTTGATAAAATTCAGGCAGATTACGAAGGAAAAGGAGAAAAGCATAAGCCCTTTGTTTCTGCCGATGAATCTTCATTTACTTTAACTCTTCCAAATCTTACATATGCAAGCGGTGTAATTGATGAAAACAGCATCCCGATAATTTACACGTCTCAAATTCTTACAGGAAAGAATGATGATAAAATTCTTTCATTCTGTTATGTAAATGAGCATTCTGCAAAAGAAATTGCTGAATATCTTGGAATAAAACCTTCTTCATATTTTCGAAAAGAAGTGCTGGAGCCTCTTATTTTACAAGGTCTTCTTCTTTCAAACAACGAACAACGAAACGCTTTATTTATTGCAAATAAAGAAAAGGTATTCTTAGGAGACTAGAAATACTTTAGTTCATAGTAAAGGAACCTGTAATTATTACTTCTTTCATTTTTTATTCCTCCTTTTATTCTTTGTCAAATGGATAGTTTTGTTTTTGTAAATATTCAATAAAAGACGGATCAAGTCCGCTGCGGTTATTACAATTATATATACTCCCAGGTTTAAAATTTATATTGGCACCATCTGGGATATTCATTTTTACCGGTCCTCCGCTCAAACTTATTGAACCATTAAACTTTTTTAATGATTTTGGAAAATAGAGTTCTATAACATAATTGTTGTTAAAGTTATTGTAATTAGTTAAATCCAATTTTATATTATTTATTTCTTCTATTCCTTCTTCAAAAATAATAGTGCCAGACGAATTATACCAAATTGTTCCCCTCCAATTCTTGCCAACTACAACTTCAGCCCCCGTGCAAATCAATTTATTTGCCGCAAATCCGAATGCAACAAGGATTTGCGGCAATGGAATTTTTCAAGTTCCATTGCCTAGTGTGCACTAGGCAAAAAGTTTGGAAAGCTAGTATGGGTTTCTAGCAAATTCAAAAAAAATGAATTATAATTTTTTACATAGGCACAGCTTTTTTAAGAAGTTTTGATAAATATACAACTTTCTCTTTTGGCGGCGACAAGTTTGCCGGCAGAGAAACAATAACAGGTGCATTATGGAAATTACTATAAAAAAATACGACAACGGAAATCCTTTTGATTTTGGAAAAACCTCAGAAGTTTATGCAAAGTACCGCGACATTTATCCGCCGGAATTTTATGAAAAACTTGTTGAGCTTAAGCTTGGTGTAAAGGGCCAGCACTGCCTTGACCTTGGAACAGGCACCGGAGTACTTCCAAGAAACATGTACAAGTATGGCGCCCAATGGCTTGGCACAGACATTTCCGAAAATCAGATTAAGTATGCACAAAAGCTTTCACAAGAAAACGGCATGGATATAAAATATCTTGTTTCTTCTGCAGAAGAGCTTGATTTTCCGGCCGGAAGTTTTGACATTGTTACTGCCTGCCAGTGCTTTGGATATTTTAACAAAGAGGTGATTCTGCCAAAGATTCACAAATTCCTTGTGGATGACGGACACTTTGCAGTTTTATTTATGGCCTGGCTCCCTTATGAAAGCGAAATTGCCATGACAAGCGAAAACATTGTTTTAAAATACAACCCCGACTGGAACGGCGGCCGCATGAAACGCTACGACCTTCCCGAACCAGAATGGTCCAAAGAATATTTCACCCTTGCAAATGCAATCACCTTTGACATCCCCCTGACCTTCACCCGCGAAGGCTGGCACGGAAGAATAAAATCCTGCCGCGGAATCGGCGCCTCCAACCTGAGCCCCGAACAAATTGCCGCCTGGGAAAAAGAACATCTTGAATACATGAACACCCTGCCAGAAACTTTTGAAATTCTTCATTATGTTTCGATGCTGGATTTTAAGAAGAAGTAGAAATCTCCAGACGTCGCGTGCCAAACAACATCAAACCGTTCGAGGAGCTCACTCTAGCGGATGATTTTATGTTCTATCAGGTTATGCAAGATGATGAAATCTGCATTGGGGTTCTGGAACGTCTGCTCAAAATTGAGATTGACCACATTGAGCGGCAGGAGCTCCAGAAAGAAATCAAGCCTTATTATCAGACAAAGTACATCAAGCTGGATGTATATGTAAAAAATGATGATAAGATTTATGACATTGAAATTCAGAACGAAGACATGGATGAACTGCCCAAAAGAGTCCGGTATTATCAGAGTATGATTGATTCAAACGAACTTTTGAAAGGCATGGAATACAGAAAACTTCCAGAGAGTATAATTATCTTTATCTGTACAGGCGATCCGTTTGGAAAAGGATTCGCGCAATACTCTTTCAAGAATATATGTCTAGAAGAAAAGGAACTTGTTCTTCAGGATGAATCTACTAAATATTTCTTCAATTCAGATGCCGCAGATAAAGCTACTGATATTGAAATCCGTTCATTCCTTGATTATATTAAGAATAAGCGACCAACAGACAGTTTTACTAATACAATAGATTTAGCTGTGCAAAAGGTAAAGAAAGACGAGTCTCTAAGGGGGATTTACATGTGCGAACCAATACGTATTCAAGATGCAAAATGGGCAGCAAGAGTTGAAGCTGCAAAGAATTTGCTTCGAATGAAACTTGGAACTATTGAACAAGTTGCACAAGCTACAGACCTCCCCTTAAAGAAAGTTCAGGAACTTGCAGAAGAAGTCGCTGCAGAAAAACAACAGCAGAAACAATAACCCAATATTAGAAGCTGTAAATTGGGCAATCAAAATGATTTGCAGTCGATGATCCGTGCCAAAAAGAAACCAAGAATCCCGGTAGTTTTCAGCCGGCATAAACAAAAACGCCAGCTGTCATACCTTCCGGCATTCCTTTGCCACTCACCTTCTGGAAAACGGCTATGACATCAGAACAGTTCAGGAGCTGCTAGGACACAATGATGTAAAGACAACTCAGATTTCTACACATGTTTTGAATAAAGGTGCCAATGGAGTTGTCAGTCCGCTGGATAGGATGTGAATGGGTGAGTCCGGGTTTGAGTGGGGGGCTTATACGGATACGACTAAGAAATTTGCGTTTTACCCTAAGTCATGGTACTATAAAAACATAACGTTTCAGCGTAAAACTTATCACCGACATTTTTGCATAAATAAAAAAATTACGCTGGATATGGAGAAACAATGTTATGCTCACACGCCACTGGCGTGGTATAGGAAATAAAAAAAGTAATTATGGTAGATAAAATTCAAATGATTGGTACGGCTTTTTTGCCAATAGATAAATCCAACAAAAAAATTTTAGTTTCAAAAAGAAGTATGAATAAAAAATATTTTCCGGGCTATTGGGAAGTAATTGGCGGAAATCTTGAATTTGGGGAAGATTTTACAGACTGTGTAATCCGAGAAGTGAAAGAAGAGATAAACTGCAATATAAAAAATCTGACACATTTACATTCAAGAACAATGTATCTTAATGATTTGATGTATATTACAGTTGCTTATTATGGCGAAATATTAGAAGAACCTGTTTTCAATAAAAATGAAATTTCTGAAATCAAATGGATTACTGAAAACGAAATAGACGATTTTGAATTTTGTCCTGGAGATGTTGAATTATTGAAAATAGGTTTTAAGAGTATAAAGTAGCTGATCAGGCAATATGCGCCAAAGGATCTTCTACTTCAATTCCTTTTTCGTAAATTGTATAAGGGTCAATATCGATACAATTGTATTTATCGTATTTACCATCCAATGTCCATGCAAGAGTTCCGTTCAGTACAGTACAGTTATTCATGTAAAAATCTAAATCATTTAGTTTAGAGAAAACGCCTTTGCCTACTAAGTGAGATACATTATATTTTTTTATCTTTCCGTCTACGAAATAAACGAAAACATTATAATTGTCTTTAGGTAAAACCTGTACAACTTCCATTTGTACCTCCTTACTTAAGTGGATTTATTTTTGCTGGTAATTCCATATTTTTAGCCTGATTCCAACTATCTTTAAGTTCCTGCTTATGCAGTTCAGACCAAGCTAAAACCAATTTTAATTTATTTGATGGAATAGCTCCTTTTAGTACACAAGAATTTTCTATTTCTACTAATGCCTCTTGACCAGCATATTTTGCATGAAAATGAGGTGGTAAATGATCATCAAAATAAAG
>JAFZWX010000063.1 GCA_017617145.1 Treponema sp.
CAAAAGCTGCTTATACAGAATTAAGAAAATTTTTAGTACGGGATGGATATATTCTTTTACAAAGCGAAGTCTTTATGCGAATTACTAATAATCGAAAAGGTGCAGAAAAACATCTGAACCGCATAAAGCACTATATTCCAGACACAGGAACTGTCAGAATTTTAAGATTAACTGAAAAACAGTTCTGTAATATTGGTTTATACCAGGCAGAAAGAGATTATCAGGAAGAAATTGTCGGTGTAAATGACTATATTTCTTTGTAAAATTGAAAAAATCGTGTTAAAATAAAGAAAAACACAGGTATAACGACCCGCAATTTTTGGAGGGTCGTCAACCGCAAACAAAGGCATATACAAATGTAACCGTAAACAAAGAAATGACCTGCAGCGACAATCTGCGATTACGTTCACAGGAAGCTACTTCCAATACTGTCATAACAACAATGAAAAAAGGGTCAAAAGTAAAAATCCTTAAGCTTGGAAATGCCGAAACAATAGACGGTATAAGCAGCAACTGGGTTCAGGTAGAAGTTCTTGCAGGTGCCAAAGATAAAGATGGCAAATCTATAAAAGCCGGAACAATCGGCTGGTGTTATGGCGGGTATCTGGAATAAAAAGATGAAAAAATGTTTATTAATTGGAGGGGCGGCAACCCTGATTCCGTACTAAATCTGTCGCTTAGTACAGTTTATCTGCAGCTAAAAGATGAAAAGAAAAAATTGACAATAAAAATGGTATCATATATAATACTATAAGAATGAAACAGAAAATAGTAATCGATACAAATGTCATTCTTTCTGCTTTACAAAGCAACAAGGGAAAGTCATTTGAATTGATTTCCAAAATCGGAAATGACTTATTTGATTTTGCACTTTCAGTTCCTTTGGTTCTGGAGTACGAAGCAATCTTAAAAAGTCATTTGAACAAAACAATTTTTACAGATTCCGACATAAATGATTTTATAGATTATCTTTGTGCAGTCGGAATCAAGACAAAGATTTTTTATTTGTGGCGGCCATATTTGAAAGATCCATTCGATGACCATGTTCTCGAAGTGGCAATCAATTCAAATGCAGATGCCATCGTCACATATAATAAAAAAGACTTTCAGGAAGCTCAAACTTTAGGAATGAAGATATTAACTCCAAAAGAATTTTTGGATGAAATGCAGGAGGTATAAGATGAGTTCATTAAGCCTTAGATTACCAGATTCTTATCACACAGCTGTAAAAGAAATTGCAGTACAGGATAATATCTCAATCAATCAGTTTATCGTGTCTGCAGTCGCCGAAAAAATTGCAGCTTTTGAAACTCAGCACTATCTCGAAAACAGAGCTCAGCAGGCTTCAAAAGATAAATTCAATGCCGTCCTTGCAAAAGTTCCTTCCACAGAACCAGCAGACTATGACAAATAAATATAATGATCCGCAATTTTTAGAGGATCGTCAACCTTATGAAACCCTAACATAAAAAGTCTTGCTGCCGCTTCCCTGCTTTTTTAGTTTTCCAGAATCGCAAAGCTGCTTCAGGGCTTTTTCTATAGTCTGGCGGGCTAAGCTTCCTGTATGTCGCTTTTTGTAAATTTTCCAAGACGGGTACCTGTTACTTTTTCAACCATTTCGAGGGCAGAAATTTTTTCATCAATAAGATTAAGCCGTTCTTCAAAATCGCGGTAGGCAGAAAGGATAAAGCTTTGAATAATTAAAACTTCGCATCTCCTACCAAAGTCCTACTTCTCCTATTTTAAAAGTAAAAATAGGAGAAGTCAATAAAATGACGAAAAGAAAATCCCACACCAGATTTATATCCGATAATAATTGAAATTGTTTTGATGTAATGTTCATAGTTTTTAATTCTCCTTATATATCAATCACAATCAACGGAATTGTCATTTCTTCTTTTGTGAGGCCTGCATGTTCACCTGGCATTTGTTGCGCTTCATAATGAGTTTTCAAAATTGATTTTTCGGATATCGCAAAGGCAACAAAATCACCAATCATACCAGACAAATCCCGATGCATTTTCCCAATTCCAAAAACTTTATTTTCCAAAACTTCTTCTCTTGTCATCAAAAGAAAATCATCACCAAAAGTTTTCTGAAAAAGGGCGGGGAAATTTTCCTTGCACTCGTCCTTTACAAAAAGATTGATTGTGCGAGGTTCCAGTGAAGGCAGACGCACAAGACAATTCATAATTTCGGGGTAATCAAGAATACAAAGATTTTTACTGTCCATGTGGCCGTGATCCGCAATGATAAAAAGCTGAGTGTCAGAAAGCTCTGAGGCAAACTGTTCTATCTGCTTTTCAAGAGAAAGCATGATTTCGTGCGTGTTTTTGCTGAATGTGCCAGTTGAATGCATTGTAGAATCCGGTTCATTCCAGTATGCGTAAATAAATTTTTTGTCTGGTTTATTACAAAGCGTTTTTATCCGCTCTAAAATTGCATCTAAAGTTTGAGGGAACGGCGGTTGGAAAGGCATAGAAAAATAGGCTTTTCCGCCGGCCTCGTTAATCTGTTCGACAATTGATTTATATGGAGTGAATGTAAAGCCACAATGAAAATCTGCAGCCGGAACATTTTTATTCAGAGAATCATAAGTCCAGACTGATTTACCCTGAGCATCGACCTTAGGTTTTGCCCCCTGCTTTTCATTCAGTTGTTCATTATTTCGGAATACGGTAACATTCTTGGTGAGTTTGGGATAATAAATGTCCCAGCCAAGCCAGCCATGTTCATTTGGATACAAGCCGCTCATTACCGATGTTGTAGCCGCAACGGTTGTAGGAGGATACACAGATTCAAAAGACCCCACGACATGTGAACGGAAAAATCCATCAGGTGCAAGATGCTTTTCCAGAATAGAAGTTCCAAGCGCATCAAGAAGAAGTACAACTATATTTTTGTGATTTCCAGTCAGATATTTGTCTGCCAATGGGAGCGTGTTTGCCAATGTTTTACACCCAAACTTTTTGAGCATTGAGTTTGCGAAATTTACAAGACAGTTGTTGTAATCTGGGAATTTTGTAAGTAATAGTTTTTTGTCCATTTCTAAAAACTATCATAGGAGTGGGTGTTGTTCAAGCAGTACTAACCCGATTGAGAAAAACGTGTTAAAATAAAGAGATACACAGGTATAACGACCAGCAATTTTTGAAGGGTCGTCAACCTGAACTCTAAATGAGAATACTGTGCTTTTAATTTTTTAAGTTGTTCCTTATTCGCTATCGGAAGCATATTCCCTTGACTTTTCCTCACAATATGTTATTATGTACATAGTTACACGGATAACCTTCGACCCCTACTTGGTTGTCGGGCAAACGAAGTGTAATCACAGAAAGGTTTTTCAGACACGTCATTTTGAATGTAAAACTTTACGGTGCGTGCTTTGCGTAAAGAATCCTTTCTTAATCTTCTTCATAACTAGTCACTATCCACCTATTTGACCTAACCTTTTTATTATCAACATTATAACCATTTCTTATTCCTAATTTATAATTTTTGTACTTAATATTTATATTCTGCATCTTTTTAAGGTCTTTCTTTTTGGGGTTATCAAAAGTTCCATTTTTAATTATTTCTGGAATAAGGTTTACGTCAAATGTCGGGTGTTTATCTAGTATATGAGAAAGCCCAAATCCTTTATGTTTTTTTGCATCCGTTACTTTACCCCATACAACATCAATATCGCCTAATTCTTTATGATTAAATGCTCCTGTAACTTGTCCTGCTTTTTCTGTAATTACTTTTCTCACAGCCTTTATCCCACTATAATATCCTTCATAACTTTCCCCAAACTCTGAAACAGGTAAACTCTCATTTAATTTTAAACCACTTGGAACTGTTTCACTTATCATTCCTCTTAAACCAGCACTTGCACCTCTGCCGCCCCTTGTTACTCCTCCGCTTTTTCACATAATTCAAGATACATTTCTCGTTCTTCTGGAGAAAGTTTATCAAGTTTATGTATAACGACCAGCAATTTTTTAAGGGTCGTCAACCTTTAAAAAGTATTTAGGAACACCAATTAACACTCCTAACGGAAAGGTAAAGCTGGGTGAAAATCAGTTTGAGAAACTGAAAAAAAAGAACCGGCAGGATTTAATCGGTGCTATTCATGACACCCTTGCAGACCCATGTTTCATTGCAGAAGAAAAAGGTGGCACCACTTTGTACGTGAAGTCGTTTATCAAAAACGATGAGCAGAAAAACATAATGTCGGTGGTAATCAAACGTGACGGATTAAACATTTCTATCAGCACTCATGAAGAAAGGGAAAGTCAGATTTTAAACAAAATAAAAAAAGCTGGCGTTCTCATGGAGACAGCCAGCGACGACGGCACTGTACACGATGAACGTGTAGCCGATACAACTCGCGTTGTTTCCTTAACTATAACAGATGAAGAACTAAAAGTCAAATCAATTTTGTATAACGACCAGCAATTTTTGAAGGGTCGTCAACCTTATCAGTTCTGATTTAAGAACTAATGTTGATAACAAAAACGGAATAGGTGACTTGTTTGACGCTATGTCCAACGGTTTGATTTCAAATGGGTATTTTCACAAACAGGAGTATTGGAATAAAAATAGTGGTATATTCAAAGATTTGCTTATAAGGGTTGAATCATTTGCACACTTCGGAGAAGCAAGAGGTTGTGGTGGAATAAAACTCGATTTTATGAAAGAATGTTTTTCAACAGCATATAAGATTTATGAGGATTTGTTATGAGTAATTTGATTCCAGATTTCACAGAAAAATATTATGATTTTGAACTCAAGTTCGGAAGATTATTTTATCTTGCTCCAGACTGTTCGCTATTTTGTTATGAAAGTAAGACTGACAAAAAAACTTACCAGATTACAGGTAATGTCAGCAAGGGTGACTTTGAAAATCTCTATCGAAAAAGCCTTGAAGATGATAAAGATTATGTTCTTGAATATGTCAAAAAGAATGGCAAGGTTCTTGATGATAAACAGGAAGTTGATGAAGATTTGGAGGTTGTCTATTAAATAAGTCTGTTTTACAGTTTGCGAAATAGACGAAAACAGAGAAAAATGCAAGGTTGAATCCAAATACGCATTTAATACAATTACATCAGATAATGTAAAATCAAAGGTGTAAATGCAGATTTGGAAATATACAAGGAAATACACAATTGTGTATAACGACCAGCAATTTTTGAAGGGTCGTCAACCTCAAAGCTTAATTTGACTTTTGGTGCAGAATGGATTATTATTTCATCAGAGAGAAGGTTTTCAGACCTATTCGTGTCTGGAGTAAAAGTGGCAGCGTACGCTATGGTGTCATTTGTTTCCTTTTCTTCATTTCTTTTAAATGAAGTCACTATAAAATTATCAGTTGTAACATACTTTCCGTTTTCACGATACCCTTTGTTTAATCCTACAATCCAATCTTTATAAATCAAATCACACCCATTATGTGTTGGTTCATACATTCCTTTTTCATCTTGTATAACAACACGCAATTATTGAAGGGCGTCAACCATTGACTTTACTGTTTTCGTAGTATATAATTACATCGTAAATGCCAAGAAGAGCAGAATTTAGGGTAGCTGCCCGGTTTATGGCCTCTTGGTCACCCGTTATGTCGGATTGCCCTCCGGCCTTGGCATTTTTCACGAACTTTAATTCCTGCGGAAGAATTTACACAAAAATATTCATAATTCGAGACAGCTGCTTCCTGTTCTTCTAAAACTTCATCAGGTTTTTCATTCTCTTTATTATTATTTTCTTTATTACAGCCTGTAAAGGTTAGAAATAAACATATAGCCAGTAAAAACTTTTTTTCATGCTTAAATCTCCTTATTATAATTTTTTAAGACTGCTGATTTTTGTCATAAAAATCAGGTTACGTAGATTTTTATTGTACATCACGATTGCTTTAAGGTTTTTAATAAAGATATTCAGCCGGAGTGATTTTGTATTTTTTTTATAATTTGCTTTTATCCTGTTACTGTTTTTTAAGATTGCTTTTGAAAGGGCTATTGCACTTTTATATGCGTAGCTGAATCCTTCGGATGAGCTTGGACTTATATATCCTGCCGCTTCGCCGATTAAAAAGATACGGTCATTTCCATTTTTAATATCTTTAAGACGTGGTTTTAAAATATAGCACGCATCGGTAGAAAGACATTTTCCTGTTTTGTAATAAGAGCCTGTAATTTTCGAGATAAGGGAGTCAAATCTATTTTTTGGATTATTTTTTTCTTTAAATGCTCCGCCGATTAAAACCCTGTCATCTTTTGGAATGAGCCAGGAATAAAAATCAGTAAGAGTGCGGTCAAAAAAAACAGCATAATGTTTTATGTCCGAATTTTTCTTGTATTCTCCCTGAATTGCAATGTATTTCCGGAGCTTTTTAAAATCATTATAAAGATTAAGGCGAACCCTTGAATAAGCTCCATCAGCGCCAACAAGGAGACTGCATTTTTCTTCGAATGTCTTTCCATTTTTTATAAGCTGGACAGTTACACCAGTATCAGTTTCTTTGTGATTAAGATACATCACATCGTTTTTATAAGTTACATTTTTTGGAAGGATTTTTAGTGTATATTCATCAAAAAGCTTTCTATTAATGTTAGTATAATGCCTCTGATATTTCTGTTCTCTTTTTGTTTCAAGATCAATAGAGCGCACATAAAAAAGCTGAGGGTCGGCAACAACGTCTTTTGGAATCCCTATATCGAACGAAGCAAGAATTTTCTGGGCATCAGGTGCAATAAGACCACCGCAGCATTTTTCGTTATTTTTCTTTTTATCGATTAATAAAACTTTTTTTTGTGCTGCAACAAGTCTGGCCAGTGTCGCACCGGCAGGTCCTGCACCTATGATAATTATGTCGTACATATTCCTTTCTCCATTAAATCTTCTGCACTTACACTACTTCTGTTGTTTTAATTTTACATGCATTTTTAAAAGTAGTCTATTGTATTTTTTTATGGTATAACGACCTGCAATTTTTGGAAGGTCATCAACCAAAACACTAATTCTATTTATTAAAGAAATCTCCACAGCCAAAATCTTTCCAAGTTTTATACATATCAATGTAATTTGCCTGAATAAACTTTTGGATAGTATTAATTTCTGTATCTGTTAAATCCCCTCGTTTTTGCATTATCAGCAATTTTCTGAAGTTCTTTTTCAGGCATATTCGATATTTACCTCTTTGATTGGGAAAAGGAATTTTTCCTTGTTATACTTTGACATGACTTCAATGTAGCCATTATCCCACAAGAATATTTTTGTATATTTTTTCAAACCATTACAAGTTCGGAAAGTCAGTGTTTTGCCACCAAAAGAGAAAGTTGTATATTTATCAGAACTGCTTAAAATGGCTGTGTTCATTTTTTGTCTTATACTTTCTCTGGCACACATCAAATTAAAACAACTCATCCAGCAAAATATAATATCTGATTTTTTCCCAGTCGGGTTCCAGACCCAACGCCTCAAACAATAATTCTGGCTTAAAATCTGGATAAACTTTTTTGCCCCAGGTGCCGTCGGCATTGTGTTTGAGGCTTCGGTAGCAGAGTGCAATGTCGCACCATTTGTCACCAACGCCGGTATCGCCAAGGTCTATAAAACCACCAAGCTTGTCGCCGTCAATAAAAATATTCGGGAGGCAGAAATCTCCGTGTGACAGCACAGGCTCAAATTGCGGGCGGTTTGCTTCAAGCCATCCAAGTAGCGCCATAGGATTTTCAAAACCGCCTGGCCCATAAGTTTCGGGCTCGGCGTCATCAACATCTACAAGATTATTTTCAACGCGATATCGGGCTTGTTTAAGTTCGTCGTCAAAGGTTATGATGCGGGGACAGTCAGAAATGTCCACACTCCACAAAAGCTTAAGAGCTTCAGCCAGATGTGCCATCAGTACGCCCGGACGTTCCATGTAATATTCATTGCAGCTCATAATGCCAGGAACCTTGCTCATAAGAAGGTACTGAAGGCCTGCGGCTTCGTCAATTTCATACGCAAGGATTTTTGGAACCGGCAACTTTCCCTGCAGCCAGCGCAAAACCTCAATGGATTTTTCATTGCGGGCAGAACGCGGTTCAATCTTAAGCACGCAGTCATCAAACATCAAAACCTTTGCATTTGATTTTCCGATGTCATCTGAGGTAAAGTTTTTTTCTGAGATGAGATGTTTGATTTTTTCGGGGAGATTTAAATTTTCAATCATCACTTTCCTCATTTACATAAACAATCAAGTGTCTCTTCCAACTCTACATCTGTTGTTGCCCAATAATCTGGAATTAATCCGCGGCCTTCCAAATATTCTTTTGCAAAATTATCACTAGAAAAAGCTTCTGTTCTGGAAGAAAGACACAGTGTAATTCCGCTGTTTTTAAGATAGTACTGATAAGGATTGCCATAAGACATGCAGCCACAAGTATTCGTTCCCACTAACACGATATTCTTATATCCAAAATCTTCTTTTATAGTCAAATATAATTGTTCGCCCATAGAGGCAGTTCTTGCATCAACAAGCAAAATGATCCTGCCTTTATAAGAAGTCTTTTCGCCAAGGTGATGATGAGGACCATCAGGATCTTCATTGTCGCTCCAACGAGTTTTTCCATTTTGAAGCTGTGTAAGTTCATTTTTGTAAAAATTCAAAAGCCGAGATTTATATTTCCAGTCTCCGCTTTTTTCAGATATTTCAATTTCTTTTTGAACAATCGGATTCGAAAGAAAGCATTTTCCTTCAAGAATATCTTCGTCGCGAGGAATATCTCTGTTTATAAAATCATCTATTATATTTGAATTATATCCAAACAATTCGCAGAAAAACTTTAATTGATGTAGAGGAATACCACCACAATTCCAGCGGTTATCTATGATTAGATTTTTCTTCGTACGAATACCGTTCATATTTTCATGTAAAATATCATAATGCTGTTTTTGCAAATCCCACGGCATTGAACAATCAGGCATGATAAAATAATAATTTGTGCGTGAATTTCTGTATTTAGATTGAAGTGATTTCCATGAGCTTTCAAGCTCAAAATTCTGTTTTGAAAAATTCACAGTTTGCCCATTAATAAGAAAATCTTTTTCTTCTGGGAAACTCCACGTAAAAAACTTTGCTGCTTTATACAGATTTTTTGAATTATGAAGAACTGGAACAAAATACAATTGTGATTTCTCTATGATTTTTGTTTTCTGATTTGGAATTTCGCCGTCCAACATCATTGAAGAATTGTCTGTGGAAATAAAATGTTTTCCTTTTTTGATAAAATAGCCGCTTGAAAAATAAACAACCGTTTTTGGAATGAACCGTCGAACAAAAGTTCTTGTCTGATTATTTTCGGTGATTTCGCAAGAGAAAGAGGAATGCAAATCTTTTATGCCATCCGTAAGTTTTCCAAGTAGGCTCATCAGAAAATATTCTATTCGAACAGTCGGACGGCTTTTTAATTCCTCAAGAACCTGATTATATCTTTCTTGAAAATTGATTTTTTCACGCTGTTCAATATAACTAACACAGGAAGTTTCAAGAAGATAAACACATTGATTCAAATCCTCAATTGCCTGTGCCTGAGTTAATTCAACAGGAATTTCTGAGGGCTTTTCATTCAAAACATCGAAGCGACTTTCATAATTAAGAAACATTTTATTTTCTAAAAGCATAAATTACTTAATAGTATAGCATGGTTTTATGCTTTCAGACAGCAAATTTTCCCTTACTCCGGCAGTGCTTTTACAAATTCCGCAATTCTATCCGCAGTTTCTTCTTCCGACATTTTTCCTGTATCCAGCTGCAACGGAAACTTACCACGGTTGCAGCGGAACCAGCGATTGTATTCAATATGTGGCTAAATGTTGCCTCAACCTCTGAAGTATAAATGTCATTCCCGTGCTCGATACGGAAATCTTTCTTAATTTATAGATTATCGGGTCAAGCCCGATAATGACACTATTTTCTAATAACCACACAATCTTTCACAAGCTCACCGTACTTTTTCATAAAGTCCTGATATTCTTCTTCCTCGGTAATCCAGAAAATTACCCAGGCTTTTTCAATACCAAGATCCTTGTAGGCTTGCAGGCGATGGTTTCCGTCATTCAGAACAAACTCGCCGCCAGTATATTCAACGAACATCGGCGCGCACTTTTCGACAAAGTCTGGCGTTGCTTCAATTACCTTTTTCAGTTCGCCAAGTTTATGTTCCCACCAGCCCGGATCAACGCGGTATTTCATTTCCGGTTCCGGGCCTGAGCATCTCTTAAAAAGATTAATCGGTACCAGCGACGGGCTGAAATAATATCTGTCGAACTTTTTCAAACCGTCAGAAAATGCTATATTGCGGCCTTCTTCATTCAAGTAAAGATGAATCCAGGCGTCAAGTTTTTCTACCTCGGCATATGCCTTTGCCGATTCCAAAGTTGCACTGTACTTTAACATAGATATCTCCTTCTTACTGTAAACAATTCGTTTTATCGAATCATAAGAAAGACAATATTTTTCCATAAGGTCATCAATCGTTTTGCCCGCCGCAAAGTCTGCTTTAATCGTACTGTTTCGTTCACGGATAAACTGCTGATAACCCGAAGTTTCACCCCACGACTTTTTTCCGCTTCCGGCCGGAATATAAATAGTCTCCCCCGAAACATATCGCTGAATCTGTTTCAAAAGAGTCTCCGGAAAAATGTCCTGCGCGTTTCTGTACTTCATATTGTCTAATGAGATTCTATCTCAAGCCTTCTGCCTTTAATATACCGAGTTTAGTTATATGCGTTTTTTACACATTATTTAATAAATTTCTTCATCTGCCAGCCAACCAGTTCCGATTCAGTCATTGCAAGAACTTCTTGTGCCGTTGCCCATCTGAAATCACAGGTTTCACCCGCCTGCAACTTGATAGAATTTTTATTGCAATCAGTCACGCACAAAAATCTTACATGCCAGCAGGTCTGCCCCAAGGTCCTGTCCAGAGGCTCAAGCGTTTCAGCGACAATACCTGTTTCTTCTCGCAGCTCGCGCATCGCGCCCTGTTCTGCAGTTTCACCCTGCAAAGCAGAACCACCCGCAGTGGCTTCCCACATATTCGGGTAAAGCGGCTTGGTCGGGGCGCGCTTCATCAAAAGATAAGTTCCGTCCACATGCCGCACCAGTACTTCACACACCAGATGATAAACACCCTGCGGAATCTCTTCATCGCGAACAAGCGTCATCCCTTCAATTTTTTCATAGTTTGAATTATAAGCGTCCCAAAGTTCCATATTGTTACTTCCTTAAAATGTTCTGATGCTAATATTTTAATATTAATTTGAAATTAAAGAAAAATATTTTTTATGTCAATTAAAGAATGTCTTTATTGTGTAATATAAAAATAACTTGCTTTTATATATGTAATATGTTACCTTTATTATATAGGTAATATATTACATATTGGAGGCAATTATGAAAACACTCATTGTTTACACATCACAAACAGGTTTCACAAAGCAATATGCAGAATGGATTGCAGAAAAATCAGAGGCAGATATTTTCACCCTTAAAGATGTCCAGAAGAAAACCGAAACTTTCTTCAACGAGTATGATGCTATTATTTTCGCCGGATGGTGCATGGCAGGTAAAGTTGTAAAGCTGGAATGGTTCTTAGAAAAAGCAGCTAACCTTAAAGACAAAAAGCTCGCCATTGTTGCAGTAGGAGCCAGCCCAAATGAAGCACCGGAAGTTGAAGTTGCAATGGGCAAACTTCTTTCTGATGAGCAAAAGCAATACATCAAAGTATTCTATTGCCAGGGAGGAATCAATTACGACAAAATGAAATTCCCTTTTAAGCTCGCAATGAAAATGTTTGCAAGCTCTTTGAAAAAATCAAAAGACCCAAAACAGCAGGAACAGGGCAAGTTCATAGACCACTCTTACGATGTTTCTGACATAAAATTTATTGAACCTGTCATTGATTTTCTTAATGCATAAAATCACTTTATGAGGATAACCCCGCTATGAAACTAGATGCCGTAATCAAAAGTGACAAGGTTGATTTTTCCAATATCCCGCCGGAGTATTTTTTGATTGGACTTTTAAGTGCCTTTGAAAACCGCTTTCAGACAATCGCTGATAATACGATGAAAGAAATCAGCTGGAAGCAGTTCTTTGCAATTATCTGCATAAGCTTCTGTAAAGAGGCACCAACCATTAATGATTTAGCAGAAATCCTCGGCAGCTCACATCAGAATGTAAAACAGATTCTTCTTAAGTTGGAAAAGAAAGGTTTTATAAAATTTCAGGAAGACAAACATGATAAACGAAAACAGCGTATTGTAGTCACAAAAGCCTGTCTGAAGTTCTGTGACAAAAACAATGAAACCAGCAGTCAGATTATGAAAAAAATGTTCGAAGGCATCCCTGAAAAAGATATCAAAACAACAATCAAAACAATCATAAAAATGGATAATAACTTGAAATAATCAAATTATATCATTTCTCGCAGATTGTATGCTATAATACAGTGTGATTAAAATAAGTAAAGATGCCGCGAGAAGTTTTCTTATAAATTATCAGAACCTTAATGGGAACGGGAACCTTAAGGGAAGTGACGGTGTTACAGAATATATGAACAAGGTTCGCTGCATTCAGTATGACCCTTTGAATGTTGTTGGTCGTAATGCTGACCTTGTACTGCAGTCACGTGTTAAAAATTATAAACCAGAAGTTTTATTTGATTTGCTTTATAAAGGACGCACACTCTACGATGCTGCTGATAAAATGATTGGAATTATTCCAACTGCCGATTACCCTGCAATGACCCGCATCCGACAGAAAACTGTTGAACAGTTAAAGGATATTCTTACCTGGAGAAAATCACTTGCGGCTTTAGAGCTTCTTGATGAAATTACAGAATACATTCGCACAAACGGACCGCTGCCAGCTACTAAAATTAATATTGGGGAACACGCTGATTCAGGCAAATGGGGGCATAAAAAGCTTTCGAGTGCGGCACTTGATTATCTTTATCATTCTGGGGTGCTGGGCATAAGTTCCAAGCTCAAAACTCACAAGATTTATGATTTAAGTGAACGGCTTTTTCCAAAAGAAATCCTTCGGGCAAAAGATCCTTTCAAAACTGATTATGATTTTGCAAAGTGGTATGTAAAAAGACGTATTGGTGCTGTTGGTCTTGTGTGGAATAAAAACGGCGGCACCTGGCTTGGTTTTTATGTTCAGGATAAAGCACTTCGTACTAAAGTTTTACAGGAGCTTGTTAGTGAAGGCGAACTCATAAATCTTTCAATTGAAGGCTCAAAGGAAATCTTTTATATAAGAAAAGAAGACGAACCGCTGCTTGGAAAACCCGCAAGAAAAAATGTCGCACAGTTTATCGCCCCGCTCGACAATTTAATCTGGGACCGCGGCATGATTCAGGAACTTTTTGATTTTGAATATACCTGGGAAGTTTATACTCCTGCTGCAAAAAGAAAGTTTGGATATTATGTTCTTCCGGTGCTTTATAAAAATCAGTTTGTTGCCCGCTTTGAGCCGGAACCTTGTCGAGGCACCGAACCGCTAAAAATCAAAAACTGGTGGTGGGAAAGTGAAATCAAAATCACAGATGAAATGATTTCCGCAATTGAAGACGCCTTCCTCAGATTCAGTAAATATCTTGGCGTTGAAATTATGGAAGAAAAATACTGGAAAGAAAAACTTGGAATATAAAGAATAAAAAAATCTTAAAACTTTTCTTGACTAATTAAAAATTGATTACAATAATCCAAAGTATGAACAAAAATGAACTTCACAATCTTATTGAAACTGAACAACCGAACATCTGCCAGGTGACAGCTTACAAGAACGGCGAAAAAGTTTATTCCGACTGCTGGAACAACTACAAGGCGACTGACTGCGTGCATGTTATGTCTGTAACAAAAAGTGTTTTTGCACTGTTAATTGGTATTGCAATTGATAAAGGCCAGATTAAAAGCGTTGACGACAAAGTGCTCGATTATTTCCCGGAATACAAAGTAAAGCGCGGCGAAAAGACAATTTATGATGTAACAATCAAACACCTGCTTACAATGAGGGCGCCGTACAAGAGTAAGGGCGATCCGTGGTCTAAGGTGTGCATCAGCGAAAACTGGACTTACACTTCGCTGGATTTTCTTGGCGGACGAAAAGGCCTCACAGATGAGTTCAAGTATTCATCAGTTTGTATTCATATTCTCTCCGGCATTCTTTATAAGGCAACCGGCATGATAACTGTAGACTACGCGAACAAGTTTTTGTTTGAACCGCTTGGCATTCCGGCTCACAAAGTATACATTGCAAAAACTGCAGAAGAGCACAAACAGTTCACAATAAAAAAAACTCCGAAAACAAACGTATGGTTTAGTGACCGCCAGAATCTAGGAACTCCGGGTTACGGACTTTGTATGACTGCCGAAGATATGGCAAAAATCGGACTGATGTGTTTAAACAAAGGAATGTTCAACGGTCAGCAGATTGTTTCTTCAAAATGGATCCGCGAGATGACCAACCCCCGCACTGTTGAAGGTAAACATTTCCGCGGAATGGACTACGGTTACCTCTGGTGGATTATCAGCAGAAAGAAGGGGATTTACGCAGCAATTGGAAACAGCGGTAACGTAATTTACATCAATCCAGAAAAGAAAAGAGTTGTAGCTGTTGCCTCATATTTTAAGCCGACGATTTTTGACCGCGTAGATTTTATTCAGAAATACATTGAACCTGTGTTATAATAGATTTATGAGTTTACAATTTTTGAAAGCCGGTACTGCAGATGCTGTTTCTCTTGTTGCTATTTCCAAACATGCCTTTGATTCTGATGTTGAAGTTGGAGCAAGTTGCGCTGGCGGTCCTCCGGGATATAATTCGCTTGCATATCATACAAAGATGGCGAGGATGGGCTGTCTTTATAAACTGATGGAAGATTATAAAACTATCGGCGGGGCAATTCTTTTTACAAAAGATGATGGAATGAACATCGGAAGAATTTTTGTAGAGCCCGAGCATTTCCACAAGGGCTACGGTAGTTTTATGATGCAGCAGATTGAAGAACATTTCCCGGAAATAAAAATCTTCACACTTGATACACCAATCTGGAATGTGCGAACAAATGCTTTTTATCATAAGCTTGGATACACAGAAGTGCGTCGTGACAGCGATTTTGTTTATTACGAAAAGCGGAGACCGTAAAATGAATTATTCAAACACAAACGAACATTTATACGACGATATTGCGCTGTGGGAAAAAACTGATGGTAAGGAATTATTTCTGGAAATGCCACTGGCACCGGATGTAAAAGTCGCTCCCACAATTCTTGATTTCGGTTACGGCTTTGGCGAACACCTGTTTGCCTTGAGTAATGCGTATCCGAAGGGAACAATTTACGGAATTGATTGCAACCCTGCCTGTCAGAAAGAAGTGGGCGATAAGATTGCAGCCAGAGGACTGAAGAACATAACTTTAATCAACAAGGAAGTTCATAATCTGGAGGATTTTGAAAACGACTCTCTGGATTTAGTTTTGTTATATGATGCGCTTCATGGTGGAGACGGCAAGGGTAAATATATGCTTTTTGAAGAATCACAGCGGGTATTAAAAGCGGGTGGTTGTCTTTCGATTCTCCCG
>JAFZWX010000064.1 GCA_017617145.1 Treponema sp.
CATATTCCTCCCTGACTGAGTTTCTGGTTTATTTCAGTTTAGAGAGTTTTATTTAATTTGATAATGGCTTTTTTATTTGAACCTGAATTTGGCTTTTTTCGGTGGACTTAGGTGTGGCTGAAATCGGCGGGCTCTAACAGCGGATATGGTGACTATAAAGATGGTTGGGAAATACCTGGGGGAAAACTTGAACCAGGTGAAACTCCAGAGGCTTGTATTGTCCGAGAAATCCGTGAAGAGTTGGCTACAGAAATAAAAGCAGAAAAAATTCTTGGGGTAGTGGACTACGATTATCCAAACTTCCATCTAATTATGTATTGTATTTTGTGTACTATAGTTTCTGGCGAGCTTAAACTTCTTGAACACGAAGCAGCAAAATGGGTAACTAAAGAGACCTTGCGTTCTGTGGACTGGCTTCCGGCAGATCAGTTGATTTTGGATAAGATTGAAGAAATCTTGTAAATAGCTATTGAAAAGTCTATTATAACCCCTAACCTCTCAAGGTAGTTATTTGATACTTTGATGTTTTATAAAAGTTACTAAAGTTTTATTTAAATAATTAAATCTAATTATCTAAAAAACTCATAAGTAGTTTTTATTGTTGTTTCAATTTTTCAATAAATTGTCTTAATGAAAGTAAAGGTTTTTCACTTGCAGCACCAAGATTATATGAACCCGGCCATTTTAATAAATAATTACTTCCATAAAACAATACATCATCTTTCTCTAACGGAGTTACTTCAACAGAATTCTTGGATAAAGCCTGTTCATCAAAATCCCAGCAAACAAGTAAATCCATATCTGTGAAGAATTTAATATCAGCAGTAAGATCATCAATAATTGATTGTGCGGCAAACTTAAACTCAATAACACAAGGTAAATCAATTGTGTCAACATCATTGAACATAGACTTTATGTTTTTCCCTATATCATTTGTACTTATCTGATAATTCGCCCAAAGATCGTAAGTTTGTTTATAACCTGTACTTAAAGACTTATAACCTTTTAATATACCAGCACCTACTAACTCATGAAAAAGGGCAACTACTGCAGCCTCTTGGCCATTCGGGTTCTTTTGATAATTAATACAATCAAGACCTAAGTTTGCATAACAATTTTTCATATTATCATAAATTTTTTGTTTTTCATTAGCTTGTACTGTTGCGTTAATATTACGTACGGCTGGATCAGAACTTACATATTTTATAAATGGAAGAAACTCAGTGAATAATTCTTTCGCTATTTCTTTAAATAATCCTTTAGTTCTTGAAGGGACTGTTTTGCGGCCAAGATCAAATGTAATATAATCGTCTTCAAGTAGAATGAAGAAATTTCCCCAATATCCAGCATATCCTGTTGTTGGTGGTTCAATAATTATTCCTGTTGGCATTCCTTTTGTAGCTATATAAATACCAGCAGTAACAAGAGGAACTTTGTCTTGATTTGATTCAGTAATGTAATAATTATTTTTTTCACAAATATCGGCCCATAATAAACGAGTAGGAGCAAAAAAACAATAATAATTTATGGAATGATTTTTATATTGCCTAGTACTCTTCTTAACCAATGCATTACCTGCTAATTTTTGCGATTTTTGTTTATCATCATAGGTTGCTGCTTTTTGTTTGAATTCGTTTAATTCAATTACTTTTTTATTACAGAATTCTTCTGGAAGCAAATATTTAAAAGGGATTGAGAATTTATGTTCCTTGTTATAGAGATCAACATATTTTAGAGTTACTTTAATGTTAGGTTGTGTTTCTCCAAAAACCCCTTTTAAATACCCTATTACAGTTTTAGTACGTAAAATATAAATAAGAACTTCTGGAGTTTGATTGAACAAATCATCTGCTTCAAAGGTATTTTTATCAATATCTGATAATTCGATTTCAGTAAATGTTTTTTCTGTATGTTCTGTTGATTTTTCTTGTTTAATAGTCAATTCAGGAATTTTTGAGGTTGCTCCAATTCGCCATATTGATGCGCTGTTAATCGATCCCTCAAAAAAGGATTCAGTATTTTGTGTTTTTATTGAAAATTCATTACAAGAGAAAATGGTATATGTGAGACCAACTCCCTTCTCGCCTATGGAATCATTTTCTTCTTCCTTATCAGTTCCATTTGGTGCAACCACATCCTTTACTTTGGAGGCTTCTATTCCAATTCCAGTATCGCGTATTGAAATTGTTCTTCCTGGTACACAAATTTTTATTTCAATCTCATGTTCTCTATTGTTATTAGGAAAAGAGATATTATATCTTTTTATTGCATCAACAGAATTCTGAGTTAATTCACTTAAAATGTCCCACGAATTACTATAACTGTTGATAATATTATTTATTTCCTTCCTTAAAGATGTTATTGATCTGTTTTCCAAGAAATTATAAGAATTAGACATTGTTTTCTCCAAAATACGATATCAAGATATATTCTAATTCCCATTTAAAAAAAGATCTAGATCTAAGAATCAATCAATTCATATATGAAATCAAAGAATTCAACAGGTGTCATTTTATAGATTTCTACATAGGGGATTTCTTTAGTATAAAAAATGTTTTGCCTTTGCCAGTAATTGATTGCTTTTTTGGTTCTTATCGTTATTGTTTCTTTATTCAAATTATCGTTTGGAAATTCAATTTCAATTTCAGGGTCTTTAAGCTGTATTATATTCATACGATTTTTGTTTTGGAAGTTTATAAATGGTTCTTTAAATTTTAATAGATACATATTTTCTGGGTGTCTTACAAAATAATGATAAAAATTATTTTTTACTGTTCCAGGCTGCTCATTTTTTGGATAAATTTTATCTTTAAGTTTTTCTAGGAATGTAGAATACAAATGTGATTCAACTGGATTAAGATTCAAATCATCTTTTATATAATTTATTAATTCATAATAAATTTGTGCCCTTTGCTTAAGAGTTACATTAATTAAATCAATGTCAAATAATTCAAGAAGTTCTGACATTATACTTGAATAGAATTCTTTTTCTCTTTCTCTTAAACCAAATCTACCTTCCAAATAATCGATGTACTGAATAAGGGTCGATTTGAGAAAAACCTCTTTTGAGAATTCTAGATATGTAAGTATGTCTTTAAATAACGGAAGAAGATTATCTTTATAATTTAATTCTATATATCTTCCAGTACTGTTCTCTGTAATTCCAAGAAAAGCTTTAGCTTCGGTTGTTAAACTTTCAGAGGAAACCTTTTTAGTCCCATCATCAGTAAGATATATGACATAGATTTTATCATTTGGTATATTTGCAATTTTGTTAACAGATTCTACATAACGTTTTATTTGTTCTTTTTGATCTTCTGCCCAATTAATTTTATTTTCTATAATAATCGCAATTTTATTATTTTCTTCATGTGAATAAATTAAACCATCAATTTGACACCATTGATATTGAAATCCAGGATTGTTAATTTTTTTAATCTTAAGGTCTGTTTTGAGATTTTCGTTTTCATTTAGAAGTTCTAAAAACTTATTTAAAATGAAATACTCTCTATTTCTTGAGAATTGTAGTAGTTTCATAAGTAGTCTAGTATGTGCATTTTCATTTGCATGTAATTCATCAATAATATTAATATCGTAAGGCCTTTTTGCATCATTTTTTTCTATGATTTTTTTCATTTCTGAAATGAAAACTTCTTTTGGTAACTTATTCATTAGGTTCTCCTTATTCTGAATAATTATGATAAAATAATAACATACATTTTTCTTTTTGCAACAATTCGGGCTGTTGATAGATATCCCTGCTCGAAGATGTAAGACGCTTACATCTCTGTTCTTCGTGTGCTATAATTAAAAACAAATAATTGAACTTTTAGGAGTAATACCATGCCAATGATTGAAGCCAAGGTAACCATGCAGTTACCTTCAGAAAAAAGAGATGTATTAAAAGCCGAGTTCGGAAAAGCTATAAGCATTCTGGGAAAGCCGGAATCTTATTTGATGATTAATCTAGTCGACAATCAGGATTTGTACTTTGGTGGCAACAAGCTTGATAAAGGAGCTTATGTAGAAGTAAAAGTTCTTGGCAGCGTAGACGGTGGAGCCAGTGACAAAATGACGGCCAAGGTGTGCGAGATTCTGCAGAGTGAACTTGGAATTCCCGGAAACGCGATTTATGTTTCGTACTGGGGAACCGGTAACTGGGGCTGGAACGGCGGAAACTTTTAGTTTTTAGAGGCCATTAAATGAAAATAATAACTAAAATTGAATCAATAAAAGACTGGAAAAGAGTGTATCCCCCAGCTGGGAAAGATAAACAATGGAAAGATTGTTATAGTGCTAAAGAGTTTGCAAAAATTGTTACAGATTCTTATAAAGATATCAGTTTTGAAGAAGATTTACGCAATAAGTTACACTTTAATAATTCGTTTCATCTTTTACCAGAAGAAACATATCCTGAACATTTAAGTGCCTTTGATAATAATTTTAGAGGAAAAAGGCACCACGATTTGGCATGTATTGCTAAAATGGATAACAAAAGGATGGCTTTGTGGTTTGAGGCAAAAGTAAATGAATCTTTAGATAAACAACTTTTCAAATATCTAGATTCAAAAGGTAAGAAAGAACGTGTTGATGCTATTTTAAAGAGTTTTTTTAAAACAGAATATAAAAATGAAATGCATGGAAATATTTACTATCAGATTTTATCTGCTATAGCTGGTTCAATTGCATTTGCCTATGAAAATGCGGCCAATGATGTTTATTTTATTCTATATCAGATTGAACCAGAAAAAAATAATCAAGTTAAAAATGTTGAAAAGAATATGAATGCACTAAATGATTTTATTTCATTATTTGGAATAAAAGAAAGAATAGATCCTGATAATAATACTGTTTGTTTGGGAGATCTATCAATTGAGCGTCATCTTTATGATGAAAATCGTGATTTAGGGCAAATGCATGCAAATGTTTCTGTTGCATTTGTGGAGAAAGAAGTTACAGGTGAATCTATAGATTAAAGTATTTTTAATGGGTCATAAATTCTTCCGGTGGATAAGATTTATATATTTTTTATATAAGTTTTTTTCAAAGGAGGTAAATGAAATGGCTTATTTAATTATTTCAACTGCAATAGAGCAGTATGGATTTTTTTGGGAATTAACACTTGCAAACTTTGTAAAGGTTAATTGTCAGCTTGTAGGTATTAGTGCTAATGCAAGAAAGCAGGGAACGATATTGAAGTTTATGCTTCCCAATGGACAACGGTTTTCTATTAATATCCTTGAAATCTTAATTATTGAGAAAGGAATACATTTTTAGATTAGCTTATCCAATCGGATCCCCGCAAAACTTTTTCCGTTTACAGCCCTTACAGAACGCTCCCATCCAGACTTCATCAAACTGGGTGGCGGCGTTCTTAACAAATTCTTTATTGCTGCTCAAAACCCCAGCTTCAAAATTTCGTGTATTTTCCCCTTTCATTCCAAGCCCTGCTCCTGTCAAATTTGCAGAACCAACATAAGCGGCTTTTAAATCAAATATGATGATTTTAAAATGAACTCTTGGGCACAAAACTCGTTCCATACCTTCTATGAGGGCGGGGTATTTGTCAAAATCTTGGCGGAAGGCGGGACCTGGTTCTTTGGCATGGATTAGGCGGATTTCTACTCCGTGTTTGGTTAGGTCGGAAAGAACCTGAAGCAATGGTTCAGTCCCACGGCCGTCTTTGACATAAAGGTCTTTTATATCGGCGGTGCCGATCCACAACAACTTTTTTACACTTTTTATTCGTTCGATTACCTGGTCGTAGTGTTGCTCATTTGAAATGTATATGAACTCTGAAGATGACACATCCGGGGTTTTAGGGGCAGAGGTAGATTGTAATTGCAAGTGCAACACTTAAAATAAATAAAAAAACTTCATAGAATGTTTAAACCCAAAAACTACCACATTAAAGGGACAAACAAACTATGAAGTCATACAGTCATTTTACACAAATGGACATATGTTGTC
>JAFZWX010000065.1 GCA_017617145.1 Treponema sp.
AAACGATTCTGGATCTACAATAATCTGCTCTGCCAAAGAACAAAGCTCTTCAATTTCCGATACAGTCAAATCATCCGGCTGTATTAAATGTCTTCCCCTAAGCATTTTGCACCTCAATTTTTATAAGATAATATCATAAAAAGAGGGAATAGGGAATAGAGTTGGATCATGCAATATTAAAAATACTTTTCACAAGTCGTTCAATCTGACGAGTGTTTATGGGTTGAGCGGCTGTTTCATTTGTAATTATAAGATTCTTACCTAGGAAAATATTGTTGCGCTCGTAAAGGTGCAGACGCTGGACTGCACGCTCTGCATAGTCGGGTTTGTCCATCATGCCAAAATGTTCCCAGTAAAACTCGCGCCGAGTACGAACATCAAGGCAGGTAAAGTCGGGGTGAAGTGTTATTTTTTCACCACTAGTATTTTTAAGTATGAGCGGGCATTCATAGCGGTACGGAACTTTAAGTCTGAAAAGCGTGTCTGCAATTATATTTTCAGATTTAGAACGGACACAGTCTCCTCTAGCGGTAACATATTCTGGAATGTCTTGTGAAAATGGCTTTGTTTTGTAAGGGGTGGACTGCCATTTTTGAGCATACAGGTCGTCCGGCAGGCGCACCGGTTTTATAAGGGCTCGTCGAAAAGGATTCAACTTTCCAAATATTGCTTCTGCAAGGTGTTTTTTTGAGTACATTTTTTCATAAGATTTAAGAGTATGTTTTAAGAGTATCAGTTCTGACTGAACACAAGCCATAACACTCTGATCATATTCTTTTTGTGCCAGGCTTTTTGCAAGCTGCCTGTTCTTTGAAAGAATATATTTACCTGTTTTGTCTTTTGTATTGGCGCGGTGGTAATATTGAACGGTAGCATTGCTCTTTGCAATACGCAGAGTACCTTCTGGTGCAGTTTTCAGGGCCTTGCTTTTATCCGAAAGAATGAATTCCAGTTCACCAATGCGTTTTGCAAGGTTTTGACGGAGTGTATTTTCTGAAAGATACTCTTTTTCTATAGAAGTCATACTATAAAGATAATATTGGATGTTCAATTTGGCAAGTAATTTAATATTTCTGACTATTTTACGTACGAATTGATGATTTTTCTTTGTTTCGTACGTAGTTTTTGATAAAATCGTTTCCTGGGGCAGACCTACACAATCACCCCGCCATGAAAATGCAGCTCGTAGATTTTCTGGTCTTTGTAAGATATATCTTCATAGCCCTGGAACCATTCAAAGTCGCCGCTGCACTGGCAATTGTAGGTGTAATCGCCCTGTTCAAAATGTTCCGGGCCACGGAAGGGCTTTTCTACCGGAACTTCATACAGTGCAGCCTTAAGAAAGTCTCCGCTAAAGGGTTCTCCAATAACCCTGCCATAGTAATTCATTGACCAAAGGGGCACTCCGTCAAGCCAGACTGCTTCTTCACCGGCAAACTTGGCTCCACCAAGGAAAGTGTCTATATAAAGGAGCGGACCCTCCTCATATCTCAAATCATGAGAAACAGGCCTGCTTGATTCCACCTCGGCCCCATGTCCTGCATAAGTCTTCTGCTTAGCACGAATCAAAAATGCAACAAGTTCATCTCTATTTATCATACCTTCACCTTCCCGCTCAAAATATCTTTATAATCAGCAAGATTTTTCTTAAGCAAAACCGGAATATTCAATTCATACGGGCATTTTTTAAGGCACACACCACACTCAATGCAGTTCTCTATTTTCATCATTTCTTTCTGCCAGTGAGGAGTTAGCCAGTCTTTTGAAGGAGCACGGCGAATCATCTGACTCATTCTGGCACACTGATTAATTGTAATTTCAACAGAACAAGGCATGCAGTAACCGCAGCCACGGCAAAACTCACCAAGCAGCTCGTCGCGGTCTTTTTGAATTACAGCGCGAATCTCATCATCCATTTCTGGAGGTGCATCCATAAACGAAAGCCACTGCTCAAGCTCGCTCATGCGCTGGATTCCCCAGATTGGCAGCACAGGATATTGCAGCATAAAGGCCATGCAGGCACGAGCATTTGTTAGCAGGCCACCCGAAAGCCCCTTCATTGCAATAAAGCCCACATTGTTTTTGCGGCATTTTTCTACCAGAGCAATATCGCGTTCAGTTACAAGATACGAAAAAGGAAACTGCAGCGTTTCGTACAAACCACTTTCTGCAATTTCTTCTGCAATGCCTATTTTGTGAGCAGTAATTCCTATGTGGCGGATTTTTCCCTGAGACTTTGCTTCAAGCAATGCCTCGTAAAGCCCAGTACCGTCGCCAGGGCGATAACATTGTTTTACACAATGAAGCTGGTAAATATCAATATAATCAGTCCGAAGATTGCGCAGCGAAGTTTCAAGATCTTCCTTAAGTTTTTCCGGGGTTGTTGCAGTAGTTTTTGTTGCAATGAAAATCTTATCTCTGTAGGCCGGTCCAAATGCCTCCCCCATCTTAATTTCGCTGTCGGAATAAGCCCTTGCCGTATCAAAAAAAGTCATTCCGCCATCGTAGGCTCTTCGTAAAATTTCTACAGCATCTGCCACACCAACCCGTTGAACAGGAAGAGCCCCAAATGCATTCTGAGGAACTGTAATTCCAGTTGAACCCAAAGTGATTGTTTTCATATTTTGATTATAGCATACCAAACCGCATTTTGATATATTTAAATACAGAGGAACAAAATGCTAATCAAAAACATCACCAGCATTGATGAAAAAAAGATAATTACACGCCGAATTTTAGAAGCATTACCAGACTGGTTTGCAGTAGAAGAATCACGAGAAAAATATATAGAAGAAAGTTCACAACGATTGTTTTTTGCCGCTTTTGAAAACGACAACCCTGCAGGATTTTTATGCCTTAAACAAACAGGAAAAGAAACCGTAGAACTTGCGGTTATGGGCGTTCTTAAAGAATATCATCGAAAAGGAATTGGCCGTAAGCTCTTTGAAGCAGCAAAAGAATGTGCCATAAAAAATGGTTATGAATTCATGCAGGTAAAAACTGTAAAAATGGGAATGTACGAAGATTACGATGCCACGAACCGTTTTTACCAGTCGTTAGGTTTTAAGGAATTTGAAGTTTTCCCGCTCTATTGGGATGAAGCAAATCCATGCCAGATTTATGTGATAGGATTACAAAAATGAAAACACTTTTTACAATTGATTTAAAAAATTATGACAAAAAATGGCAACGGTCCAGACGCGATTCTTCACGTGCAATAATCAAAATCGGTACAAACAAGCTTGTACTTGTGTATGCCACAAAACTCGGCTACTACAAATTCCCAGGCGGAGGAATTGACAAAGGCGAAGACATTGTTCAAGCCCTTATCCGCGAGGTTCAGGAAGAAACCGGACTTGTTGTAATTCCACAATCAGTTAGTGAATATGGTGTTGTTCACCGCCTCCAAAAATCAAGTAAAATTGCAAACACGATTTTTGAACAGGATAATTTTTATTATGAATGCCAGGTAGAAGACATAGAAGGAAACCCCGCACAAAACGAAAGTTCCCTCAAAATCATAAATCAAACCCTTGACGACTACGAGGATGAAGCAGGTTTTAAACTGCGTGTAGTTTCTATAAATGAAGCAATGGAAACAAACTTAAAATTCAACTCGTCAGATAAATTCAATATTTTTATGATTGCCCGCGACACCAGAATCTTTGCCCTCATGCTTGGAGTAACAGCAGAACCGTCTCGCAGTATGGCAGAATATATTTTTGACGAAGGCGTTGCCAAAAATCCAGGTCCATGGCGCGAACATAGTCTTGCCGTAGCCCGAGCCGCAGAAAAAATTGCGCTTGCAGTAAATACGAATTGCGACACCAAAAAACTTGATCCGGACCTCGCTTACATTTACGGACTTCTTCACGACATTGGACGGCAGGAAGGCTACACATATATCGCTCACGTTTACGATGGCTATCATTTTTTAATGTCGCTGGGCTATGAAAAAGCTGCACAAATCTGTCTTACCCATTCGTTCAATCTTCAGACCACAGATGACTACATTGGAAAAATTGACATAAGGCCGGAGCAGATAGAAGAAATCAAAAAGCTACTCGCAGCAGCAAAATACGATGATTACGACCGCCTTATCCAACTGCTCGATTCCTGTTGCGCAGCCGACGGTACTGTAGATTTAGAAACACGCATGAATGATGTAAAAGCCCGCTACGGCTACTACCCGGAAGCTAAATGGAATAAGAATTTTGAACTCAAAGAATATTTTGAAAAACTTGCAGGCAAGGATCTTTACGAAATAATCCGCGGCAACTCTTAAAGGATTTTTAAAAGTTCGGGGAATGACTTTATAGTACCGGCAACTTCCTCGCCATCCTCGGCATCAACTTTTCCAAAACCATACTCTGCCCACACAAAAGGAACTCCTGCTGCCTTACAGGCATCAAAATCACCTTGGGTGTCGCCAACATAAACAGGAGCTTTTAAACCATTACGCTCCACAACCAGACGAATATTTTTATCTTTACTTAGTCCGTTATTTCCAAAGCATTCAAAATCGGTAATGCAGTCGGTAATGCTGTTTTTTTTCATGACAAGCTCAATGTACCCGCTCTGGCAGTTGCTTACAATAAAAAGTGGTACCTGTCCCGCAAGTTCACGTATTGTAGAAACGACACCCTCGTACGCAATATCAACAGTATTTTGTTCAAGGGCAATCTGTTCTTCAACACAACACTGATGAAGAAGCAACTTCTTCTGCCCGGCATCCAGAACTCCAAAAAGATTGTTACCAATTACATCCATGGTTTTTCCGAACTGACCTTTGAGAATATCTGCAGTAACGCGCGGCACCTGTGGGAACAACGATTCTATTGCTTTGTTCCACGCCTGAGCAACAATAGGAGTTGTATCCCAGATTGTGCCGTCCACATCTAAAATTATGCTGTCAAACTTCATAAAAATAACCCACAAAAACAAAATCGTTTCTATTGCAGCTTGTTCCCTCTCGTGGAAAATGTCCCCTGACAACAGAGGAAGTTGTCCAAGGACATTTTCCACTACGGTCACAAGCTGTAATTGTATCAATAAATATAATGCTTTCTCATATTATGAACCTGTCCCATCATATTTTCTTGCACCAAGCATCCAGAACTTGTAGCTCAGGTAAAAGAACACAAGACCAATCAGCGGGGAAAGCCACGAAAGCAGCGGGACATTATCCGGGCGCAGAACTACCAGCGACGGATAATATGCAATAAACGCAATTGGAATTACAAAAGTAAAAATCACTCTGAACACAGTGTTAAAAATGCTCGCCGGATATTTTGCAAAATCCTTAAAGCGGAACATTATAACCATAACGTATCCCGAGTTTTGAATCCAAAAGCAGGTTGCCGCAGCAAAGTTCATGATTGCAATCATAAAAAGCGAGGCCGCCAGCAGATACAATACCGTCTGCATAATTGTAACAAAAGTCACAGGAATTGCAAGGTGGCTCCAGGCGTAAACCAAAGTTCCAACCCCAAAGCAAAGTTGTCCAAGCCCCTTAACATCAAAAACTTCAGAAATAAAATAGAAGAAAATGTTTATTGGGCGAAAGCAGTATTTTATAAAATCGCCGGTACGAACCATAAAACGCAGGTTCCAGTTGTTGTCAAAAAAGCACTGAAGCGGAGTCAAAGCAATAAGCGAAAATCCGTACATAAAAAGCATTTCGTACATAGTCCAGCCGTTGATTGAAGGAAAGTTGCTGAACAAAATATAAAAAGTCACAAAGCCAACCAGATTCGAAATTATCATCCCGATATTCGAAATTATAAAATCGGCACGGTAGCTCATTTTGCTCTTCAAATCCTGAACAAGAACCTTTCCGTAAATGCTCATATAAAACTTAAGCCCGCGCCTTCTTGCAGGCATCACAACACTTTCATTTTTCATAATTTTCTAACCTCCATTCACCGTGATTTTTTTAAGCGAAACCCGCCAGAACAACGCACCCACTGCCCCAAGCACCACACACCACGTAAGCTGCAGCAGCAAGGCAAAAACAAGTCCTGTTCCAAAAGTGAATCCCGGTTTACAAAGCAGCACACTAAGCGGAGTATCATAAATGCACCTGAACGGAAGATACTGAACAGCCGCACGTAAACCTTCGGGAAAAAACGCCAGCGGAATCGACGCACCCGAAAGCAGCAGAACAATACATTCCTTTACCATATTAATTCCCCAGGTCGATTCTGTATAAAGGCAGATTGTTGCAACAATCATATCAACGCTGAAGTTGAGCACCAGCGCCATCAAAACAGAAATCACAAAGAACAAAAGATTAGAGCCAAGTGCAATGTAACCGCCAGTCAAAATGTTGATAATTATAAAAGTCGGCACAAAGGTCAAAAAGAACGACATTACATTTTCGCCAAAGTACGACCAGAAACTGTACCCGCGGAAGCTCATAGGTTTAAGAAGTTTAAGAACAATTGCCCCTGACTGAATCTCGCGGCTCATATCCCAGACAAGGAATACTTCCAGAAAATTAAACAGCGCAGTTGCAAGCACCAGATAAACAAGCGTGTCGTTCAAGGTCATCCCGTTTACAACATCAGTTCCGCTCGAAGCATAAATTGCCTTCCACAAAAAATAAATCAAAACAAGATAAACAAGATTTCCAAAAAGCGTTACAAAAGTTCCGAGCCTGTAGTGCAGCCGCTCCATCATGCCAAGCTTTGTAAGCGCAAAGTATTTTCTAAGGTTCATATAATTCGTAAACCCTCCAATGTCATTGCCGTGCTTGACACGGCAATCTATATTTCTAAAAGATGTCCGGGTCAAGCCCGAACATGACACACTTTAAAATTATGCAGCACCCTCGTAAATCTTCTTAATAACTTCCTCTGTGGAAATATCCTCCAGCTGAATATCTTTAACGCCGCCCTTTTTCTGGTACTCCGAAATTACAGACATAACATCGGTCTTTGATTCATCAACAACAATTTCCTGCCAGCCCGTTCCCACCAGATTCAACTTGAGCGTTCTGTACGAACCAAAGTAATGCTTAAGGTGTTCAATATCGTTGTCGTAAATCATACTGCCGTGATCAATAATAATGATTCTCTGGCAAAGCGCATCAACATCGCCCATATCGTGTGTTGTTAAAATTACTGTCGTGTTCTTTTCTTTGTTCAGCCCTTTTATAAGCTCTCGGATTTTTGCTTTCATAGAAACATCAAGACCAATAGTAGGCTCGTCCAGAAAAACAATTTTTGGATTATGCAAAAATGCCGCAAGAATATCGCTCAAGGTACGCTGACCCAAAGACATCTGGCGAACAGGTTTATGCAAAAGCTGTTCAATATCTGCAAGCTCGCGGTAAAGCTCAAGCATTCTTTCGTAGTCGGCAGTGGGAATCATATAGATTTCTTTAAGCAGCTTGAACGATTCAATAAGCGGAAGCGACCACCAAAGCTGACTTCTCTGCCCGAATACAACACCAATATTTTCTGCGTTGCGCGTGCGGTTTTTATAAGGCACAACTCCGTTTACAAGAATCTCGCCGCTTGTTGGT
>JAFZWX010000008.1 GCA_017617145.1 Treponema sp.
GCGGATTTCTTTGTGATTGTAAATTTCTCCGTTTGCAGCAAGAATGATTTTTTCATCATCACTAACCAGAGGCTGTTTTCCGCTCAAAGGATCTACAATACTAAGACGTTCGTGACTTAAAATTGCATTATTACCTGTATACACACCGCTCCAGTCCGGACCGCGATGACGGATTTTTTTACTCATTTCAAGCACCTGTGAACGAAGTTCTTCTTTAAGCCCTTCTGCAATTGGTGCACTACCACTGTTTAAATCAAAACAACCAACAAAGCCACACATACGCAAATCGCAGAAACCGTTAAAAAATTGCTGAACCGCTGTGAAGCAATTTTAGGTTTCTACCTGCAATCGTTCAAGCGGTAAATAGGAGATTCGTTAAAAAAAATTGCGAAGGCTTGGAGCAATTTTTTAGAATCATCCTATTTCAATTAACAGTTTCCACTTCCTCCATATCAGAAATTTTAAACAAAAAAAGAGGTCGTAGAGAGTATTCCCCCTTAAAGAAAATACTTTCTACGACCTCTTTGCCGTAATCTATCTAATAATATTGAAATAAAGACATTCTGTCAAGAATGGCTGCTATTCAGGAGGCGCGCATGTCAGGAACAATTATCTTCCTTATGTGGAAAGGCTTGTTATTGTGAACGAGATACTGCACCAAAAAAAATCAAAGATCAAGATATACAATTAAAAGTAGAAAATCTTCCCCTTAAAAATTCCTAAAAACAATGTTATAATTTATTTATGACACAGATAGAACAATCAAAAGCTGCAAAAAAGTTCAGCGAAGACTGGAAAGATAAAGGATATGAAAAAGGCGAAAGTCAAAAATTTTGGCTTGATTTACTTTGTAATGTTTTTGGAGTAAAAGACTTTGCAAATTTTATATATTTTGAAAATCAGATAAAAGAAAAGTTTACAGACAAAACAATCACAAATTTTATCGATATTTACATTCCGTCTACAAAAGTCATGATTGAACAAAAAAGTATCGACAAAGACCTGCGCGAACCAATCAGACAGTCTGATGGCACACTATTAAATCCATTCCAGCAGGCACGAAAATATATTGCAGGACTTCCGCTCAGTCAGCATCCGCGCTGGGTTATAACATGCAATTTTAAAAGCTTCCTTGTTTACGATATGGAGCAACCAAACGGTGAACCTGAAGAAATCCTTCTTGAAAATTTGGAAAAAGAATTTTACAGATTGTCATTTATTGCAGACGAAGGAAGTATTCACTTAAAAAAAGAACTTGAAATCTCCAAAAAAGCGGGAGATATAATCGGCGAAATTTATGATGCAATTCTTAAACAGTACAAAGATGCAGATAATCCAAGTCCTGCTACATTAAAAAGCCTTAATATGCTTTGTGTCCGCATTGTATTCTGTCTTTATGCAGAAGATGCCGGTATCTTTGGCCATAAATCTATTTTTGGCGATTATTTGAAACAATTTGAAGCAAAAGACCTCCGTCGTGCATTGCTGGATTTATTCCAGGTTTTAGACCAAAAGGAAGAAGAGAGAGATGAATATCTTGAAGAATCTTTGGCAGCTTTTCCGTATGTGAATGGCGGACTTTTTACCGAAGAAGATAAAACCATTCCACCACTTACTGAAGAAATAAAAGAGCTTCTTGTAAAACATGCTTCTAATGAATTTGATTGGAGTGAAATCAGCCCGACAATTTTCGGTGCAATCTTTGAATCAACTCTTAACCCGGAAACTCGCCGCTCTGGCGGTATGCATTATACGAGCATTGAAAATATTCATAAGGTTATAGACCCTCTGTTTCTTGATGATTTGAAAGCTGAATTTGAAGAATTAAAACAGATAAAAAACACAACAAACAGAATCGAAAAGGTAAAAGAATTTCATAAACGGCTCGGGACACTTAAATTCTTAGATCCTGCCTGTGGTTCTGGAAACTTTCTTACCGAAACTTATTTGAGTTTAAGAAAACTCGGAAATGAATGTATAAAAATTGAATTAGGAATTACTGAAGATTCTCTTGGATTAACTTATTATGCCGAGGACTTAATTCATGTTTCCATTCAGCAGTTCTACGGAATTGAAATAAATGATTTTGCTGCCGTAGTTGCAAAAACAGCCCTTTGGATTGCCGAAAGCCAGATGATGAAAGAAACCGCAAAAATAATTGAAAAGGATTTGAAGTTTCTTCCTTTGCACACTTATGCAAATATTGTGGAAGGAAATGCTCTGCGTGTTGACTGGGAAAGTGTTGTTCCGAAAAATGAATTGAGTTTTATTCTGGGAAATCCGCCGTTTGTAGGCTTTACTTATATGACAGCTGAACAGAAAAAAGATATGGATTTTTTATTTCATGGAGTAAAAAATCTTGATTTTGTTTGTGCATGGTATAAAAAAGCAAATGATTTTATTCAGAATACGTTTATAAAGTGTGCTTTCGTTTCGACAAATTCTATTACACAAGGAGAAATCGTTTCTAGATTATGGGGTTTTATTAACATAGAAATTCTATTTGCTTATAGAACATTTGTATGGAGTAGTGAGTCTAATGATAAAGCCCATGTTCACTGTGTAATTATTGGATTCGCTTCAAATAATAAAATAAAACCATATTTGAAAAAGATTTTCTTAAATGAAAGACAATACTGTATCGCTAAAAATATCAATCCATATTTATTAGATGCTCCAAATATTCTAATTGAGAGTAGAAATAAAGCTTTGTGTAATATTCCTAATATGACATGCGGGAATAAGTTTGCTGATGGAGGTAATTTAATTCTTACACTTGATGATTACAATAATTTTGCCAAAAATGAATCACAATCCTTAAAGTTTATAAAACCATTACTTGGCGCAGCAGAGTTTATTAATGGCAAGCATCGTTATTGTTTATGGCTAAAAGATGCAAATCCATCTGAATTAAAAAAATGTCCAATGATTATTGAACGAGTTCAAAAATGCAAAGAAGCCAGACAAAATAGTATTGCAGAAGGAATACGAAAATTTGCGGAAACACCAACTCTCTTTGCCCAAATTACACAGCCATTGAATTGTTCTTGTTTAATTATTCCTCAAGTTTCTTCTGAACGGAGACGATATGTCCCGATTGGTTATTTAACAGGTGATACGATTTGTACAGATAAGCTTCGAATTATTCCAAATGCAACTCTTTATCATTTTGGTATTCTTATATCTAATGTACATATGGCATGGATGCGTGCTATTTGTATGCGTATGAAAAGTGATTATAGTTATTCTCGAGATATCGTCTACAACAACTTTCCATGGTGCAATCCAACAGCCGAGCAAAAATCCAAAATCGAAGAAACTGCACAGGCAATTCTAGACGCTCGCGCAAAGTACCCAGATTCCTCACTTGCAGATTTGTATGATGAAACATTGATGCCGCCGGAGCTTCGCAAAGCACACCAGGCAAATGACCGTGCCGTAATGGCAGCCTACGGTTTCAACACCAAAATGACAGAATCAGAATGTGTAGCAGAATTGTTTAACCTGTATGAAAAGTTAGCTCAAAAAGCATAAATTTCATCGATTGTCAATAAAGTATTAGTTTAATGTTTTATGCTGCGGTAGGTGATAAAATACTTGTAGGAGTTATTTATAATGAAAAACAATATGACTTTTGATTCTCTTTATAAATCTGTTACAAAGTTGAATGCGGCTTTTGAAGATGATACAGCAAAGGCAATCAACCGAAATGTAACGGCACGTAATTGGCTGATTGGTTTTTATATTGTTCATTATGAACAGAAAGGTGAAGATCGTGCAAAATATGGCGAAAAGACTTTGCAGAAACTTTCTGAAAAACTGAATAAGAAATCTCTTTCGTATAGAAACCTGAGACTTTACAGGCAGTTTTATCTTGAATTTGCTTCACTTGAAAAGCCGATTTTTGATTATGTTTTGCATGAATTTGCAGGTGAAAAAGCTCTGCTTACTGGAATTAAAAACAATCTGATTGAAGATAAAACAGTTTCGAAAGATTTGGCAATCAGTGATTGCCAAATTGGGCAAATACCATCTGCCCAATCAGAAGAATTGCAAATTCCTCTTATTTTGAGCGTTCAGCAATAAGTTCAAATCCGCAGAAAATGAGTGAGTATATACAGTCCAAGGCTCAAAAGATGACAGTCACTGACATTATAAAACATCCGTATGTGTATGAGTTCTTGGGATTAAAAGATTCCGAAATTGTTGAAGAAAGCGAACTTGAACAGGCATTGATGAATCATTTGGAAGAGTTTTTAATGGAACTTGGTCAGGGGTTCTGTCTTGAATCAAGGCAAAAAAGAATTCTTGTTGATGATGATTACTTTTTCTGCGATTTAGTATTCTATAATCGGATTTTAAAGTGCCATATTCTGATTGATTTGAAGGCTTCAAAAATTAAATATCACGATATTGCGCAAATGAATCTTTATCTTTCTTACTACAAGAAAAACATCATGCAAAAAGATGACAATCCGCCTGTAGGAATTTTAATGTGTACTCAAGCTGGAAAAGAACTTGTAGAATATGCAAAAGAAGGCATTGATGAAAATCTATTTGTCAAAAAATACAAACTGGCTCTTCCTAAAGAATCCGAACTTACAAAGTGGCTGAAAGATGAGGTTAAGAATCTTACATCCTCATAAAAGGATTCATAATCTTTGTTCCGTCTATGATTTGTCCATCTCTCATATCTTCTGAATAAACGACAACACATTCTGTTTCATTAGCCGTGGAAACAAAAAAACATCTTCTCTGCCCTCGTTTTATTAATTATAAATTACTTTAAAAAACTCTTGACAACGCTGTTAGTTTTAACTAACATACAGATTTGATATTGTTAGTCTTTGCTAACACTTTTGTTAGGAGCGTATAACATGCCACTTAATGTAGTATCCTCAGGGGAAAGCTTCCTCATTAAAAAAATCAACGGAAAAGAAGAAGTCCGCCGTTTTTTGGAAAATCTTGGTTTTGTAGCCGGAGCACAAGTTAGTGTAGTTTCAGAAATCAGCGGAAATATCATTGTTCAAATCAAAGACAGTCGTGTTGCAATCAGCAGAGAGATGGCACAAAAAATAATTGTATAGGAGAAAAATAAATGACTTTACGACAAGTAAAAAAAGGTCAGACAGTTGTTGTAGAAAAACTGCTTGGCGAAGGTGCGGTTAAACGCCGCATTATGGACATGGGAATTACCAAGGGTACAGAAATTTATGTACGCAAGGTAGCTCC
>JAFZWX010000066.1 GCA_017617145.1 Treponema sp.
CATCGTTAACCCCATGTTTTTTGCCCTCTGTTTTAATTTTCGGGCATTCTATTTGGGTTAGATTTTGACGTGATTTACATGATTTTTTTCGGTTAGATTTAACGTGATTCAATGCGCCCTATTTACTATACCCTAATTTTTATATATAATATTAAATCATTTTCTTGTGATATTATTTATTTTTTGTTGACGGTAGCGGAATGATGGATGTATTTTTACAAGCCAGTGGCGGCCGGGCGTAATATCGGGCAAGAGTATAGGAGTTATAAACATGAAAAAGGGAATTCACCCAGACTATCAACTTACAAAAATTACCTGCGTTTGCGGTAATGTTATTGAAACACGTTCAACTGTAAAAGATATACACGTTGAAATTTGTTCTGCCTGCCACCCGTTCTATACTGGTAAGCAGAAGCTTGTAGATACTGCAGGACGTATTGACCGCTTTAACAAGCGCTACGGTATTAAAGCAGACGCTAAATAAAAAGATTGTCGCACAGCGACCAACTAATTCCCGTGCATCGGCACGGGAATCATTTTTTTAAAGGCAATATATGAATAAGCAAAAACTACTTTCTCTGACAATCATCCTTTTATCTATTTTTTTCGCAGCTTGTAAAACTACATCATCTGCTTCTGATAATCAGATTATAATTTCACAACCTGTAGATATCGAAAATCTTCAAGATCTACCAACTTTCGCAAGTCATCCTGTTCCACCAGAAAATCTTGAAGAACTTATTCACACAGGAAATCAGCCGTCTGGAACCGTTCAAACTCAATTTTACGGTATATCTAAATTCTCTTATAAAACTGCAACCTGGACTCCTTCTGAAGAATATATTGATGCATATATTTTTGATAAAAAAACTAATGAATATGTGTGCAGTATAAAGCACTGCTATAGACAAAGCGTTTATAAGGGAAAGTATAATAATGAAACTGTATGGTATTTGTGGTCTAAAGACAATGCTTACTATATATTAAATCCTTCAAGGTATGCAATTTGTAATGAAAACGGCTTTGAATATATGTCTGCCTGGCTTTTAAAAACAGGATTAGAAAATGTATTTCAACAAAATTCACAGTTAGGTTGGGAGCCTCAAGGAGAGCTTGGAGATTATTATATCTATTCAAAAAAGCAAAAAACTATTGTTGCTGTTGTTAGAAACTGTTACAAAAACACTTTCTGGCAAGAAGCAAAATGGAAGCCTTATTTTAAAAAAGCCTATAGACTTGTAAACTCCGATTATCAGCAATTTTATATAGATACATCAGAATACATTATTTGCAATCAAGATGGAAATGAATATATTAATGGTTACAGCTATAGAATAAATGTTCCCGATGTATTTAGCGAATCAATTCAAGAAACGCGAGGTAAAGTAACTGTTGTTGCAGAGCCGTTACGTGAACTTTACTATATTTGTAAACGTCTTTCAGAATATCAGGGAAATTATTATACTTATGATTCAACTGAATATCTTGATGATATAAACAATTATTTTGCAGATTATAAAAATCATCCGGCAGTAGTATTTTTAAAAGAACATTCATCATATTTTGAAAAAGACGAATTAAGCATGACATCACCTTTATATAGCATCGTGGACAATAAAACGCTTTATGGTGAAGATAGTTATTTTAACAGCGGAGAACGTTTTGAACATTATGCTTTTTTCAAAATGCTTGTAGATTTTGCTGAAAAATCAAATTATAAAACTTTTTTTGAATCGCATAAGGATTATTATAAATCGCATGTAATAGAAAATGGTTTTAATTCCTTTGGTGCTGTTCAAAAATGGAATGAAGAATATTTAAAAGTAAGCAAAAAAACAACTTATATTATTTATATGCATCGATGTGAATGGGCAAATATAAATGCTGATCAGGAACTTAAAGAATATAAAATTAATCTGACTGTATCAAAGGAAAATGACGGTGTTGGTCTTGCTCATGAACTTTCGCATCCGGCACTTAATTCTGTTATGATGAAAGTGTATGAATCTGATTTGCAGCCTCGTTTTGACCTTTTATTTAATCAGAATGCAGGAAGTATTGCTGTTTATGGGTATCCTCAGCCTGAGTCATACTGGTGCGATGGTTTTGTGCGTGCTGCAGCAGGAGTTTTCTATTCTACCTTTGCCCAGGAAGAATATGTAAAACAGTATCTTGATATGCAGCAGACAATGGTTGGTTTTGCACTTGTAAATGATATGTATGCAAAACTTAAGGAATTTGAGAATGCAAAATATAATTCCTTTGAAGAATTATATAATGAGCTTTACAAATTCTTTGATTCAAAGCTGCCGCGTTAAAAAGTTTCTTTATTCAAAAGCTTAAATTCCCAGACCCTATGAGGCTTTTTGCCTGTGTAGTCTTGAGGAATTGTTTGTACAGTAATTTCTGTGCAGCAAAACTCTTTTCCCGCTGCAGTTTTTGGTGGGATTTTTGAAATATCAAACTTAAGTCGTTCTGAGTTTGTAGAAAAATACAGTGTTCCGCAAGGGGCTAAAATATTAAGACAATCCTTTACAAGCTGAGGCCAGTCGCGGTTGATGTCAAGAATGTCGGCTGTGTTTTTGCTGTTACTAAAAGTTGGCGGGTCAAGAATGATTATGTCGTAAAGTTCGGCAGGTTCAAGCTGGCCACTTTTTGCGGCTACTGCTTTTTCCTGTAAAAAACGCATGCAGTCTTCCCTGGTGTAGAGAAATCGTTTTTTGTCTGAAAATCCGTTTAGTGTCATGTTTTCTTTTGCCCAGTCAAGATAAGTGTTTGAAAGGTCTACAGATTCTACACAGGCTGCGTTTCCCTGTGCTGCGTAAACTGAAAAGCTTGCAGTATAGCAGAAAAGATTAAGTACACGCTTTTTGCTGCAGGTGTCGCGCACAACAGAACGAAGTACACGGTGATCAAAGAAAAGACCTGTGTCAAGATAAGTAGTAAGGTCTACACGAAAAAGCTGACCTTGTTCCTGTACTATGCCGGTGATAGATTGTCGGGTCAAGCCCGACAATGACACATTAGTATTGTCATCCTCGGCAACAGATGATTTGTCATCCTCGGGCTTGACCCGGGGATCTTTTACTATATTCTTTTCGTACTGACTACCTTTATGACTCTTATGCCCACGCAATTTTTTTATAATATGCGACTGTTCAATTCCAAGCACTTCACTGCAAACTTTGGACATTGCGTCTAGCCACAATTCTTCTTCGGTTTCATCTTTTTCGTATGGGCGTTCATATAAATAAAGAACAGCAAAGGTACGCTGTTTAATTTTTGCTTCTACACCAGGCTCATTGGCACTAAGACGGGCATTTTGTTCTGCCATAAAGCGTGCGGCTTCAATAGGGCTGTCAACTGTGTCGGGTAAAAACTCATATAAATCAAGGCTAACAGGAATTTCCGGGATGTCGCGATCATAAAGGCGGTAGCAGGAAATACGATTTTTTCGTGCCCATTTGCGAAGTTCCTTATAGCGCTTGCGTAATCTATTTGAAAAAAGAGTTTTTTGATTTTCAAGTTTATTCATTAATGACATATTAACATACTTGTGGTATAATTTACAGTAATATTTCGGAGGAAAAAATGAAAAAATTCTTTTCAATTTTGTTGAGCATCATTTTTGCTCTTTGTCTGTTAGCTACACTTGTTCTTTCAGTTGTACGCTTTAATTTTAATACATCAACAATTACAGAATTTGCAACTCAGATTTTTAAAGTAAGCAAAGCTCCAGTAATTGAATATGAAGATGATGGTCTTTTCCATCCGGATCAGAAAATTATAACCTATGCACAGTATAGTCCTGATGATTTTGATTTAAGCGGCTTTGATATGAGTTCAATTGATTTAACTAATATGGATATAAATGAAATTGTACAGGCCTATCTTGAAGATTATGATGTTGATCCTGCAGTTGTTTCAGAAATCCTTGCTTCACCAGAAATCACACAGACAGTAAGCCAATATGCAGATGAAATTATCAATTATATGACTGGTGCCAGCGAAGAACTTAATATTGATCCTGTTCAGCTTACAAAAGTTGTAAATAATGCAATTGATAAATATGAAGAAGCAACAGGTGAGGTTATTGATCGAACTGGTCTTGATGAAATGATTGCCGAAGGTGTTGAAGCAGCTGTTCCAGAATTAACAGCAACTCTTGATACTGCAAAAGAAGAAAATGCCGAAGCATTTGAAATCCTTAGAAAAGTAAACATCGTGCTTTCTATAAAAGTTTTCATTATTGCAATTGCTGTTTGTGCTGTTCTTGCACTTATAATCTTCTTAATCAACATGAACGTATTTGTATGGTTTAAGTATATTTCAATTCCGGCCCTTGTAGACGGACTTTTGATTTTTATTGCAACACTGGTAGCAAAGGGAATTGTACCAGGTATATTACTTGCTGCAATAAAAGATGCCGGTCTTGGTGACAGTGTTTATAGTTTAATCTGGAAATTTGTATTTGTAATACTTAAGAAATTTGAAATTTACGGTATTGTTACAACTTTAATTGGTGTTGTACTGCTTTGTCTTGGAGCCACCTTGGGCAAGAAAAAGCAGCCAAAACCAGCAGCAGTTCCTTCACAGAACTCTGATGAGACAATAGTTCAGGAATAAACTGAATTACCAATGACACATTCTCAAATTTTTGATATACTCACTGCATGACTGCGACAGAAAAATATCTGGCTATGAATAATGAATTTTGCCGCCTTAGGGATGCTATTTATAATCCTGATGTGGATGAGGCAGACGAAGATGAGCGCATTCAAAAGAGTGTAGAAATGGCGCTCGGTGTTTTGTGCCAGTATCTGGATTATTACAAAGAAATTAATGACGTGCATACGCGTCCAAAGGAATAAATATGGACTTTAAAGAATTTAATCTTGATGAAAGATTGTTGAAGGGAATTGAAGCCGCCGGCTATGAGGTTTGTACACCGGTTCAAGAACAGGTAATTAAGGCTTCTATGAAAGAAGGGGCAAAGGACCCTGATTTGTATGTTCAGTCTCAGACTGGAACTGGTAAAACCTGCGCATATCTTGTTGCTGTAATAAGCGGAATGCTAAAACCTGAAAATGCAGGTAAAAAGTGTCTTATTCTTGCTCCAACTCGTGAGCTTGCCGTTCAGATTGAAGAAGAAGCAAAGGTTTTGGTTGGCACAAGCGGGCTTAAAGCATTCAGTGTATACGGTGGTGTTGGTTACGAAAAGCAGATTGCAAACCTTAAAAAAGGAGTAGACATTGTAATTGGAACTCCTGGCCGTGTAATCGATTTAAACGAAGGCGGAAACTTAGACCTCAGCAATTCAAATTTCTGTGTAATTGACGAAGCAGACCGCATGTTTGATATGGGATTCTACGATGATCTTCGTAAGATTTTGAAAAAACTCCCCGAAGCAGAAGTTAGACAGACAATGCTTTTTTCTGCAACACTTAATACTTATGTAAAAAATCTTGCCTGGGAATATACCCGCGACCCGATTGAAATTACAATCGAAGCAGAAAATATTACAGTCAGTGAAATTACACAGGAGCTGCTCCACGTTTCAAGCGACGAAAAAATGAAGCTGCTTGTTGGAATCTTAAAACATGAGAACCCTGAAAGTGCAATTATTTTCTGTAATACAAAAAGGTCTTGCGAAGTTGTTGCAAAGCGACTTGCCATTAATGATATTAAGGCTGAGTTTATGATTGGCGACCTTCCTCAGAGTAAGCGTCTTGCAATTATGAAATCATTCAAAGCCGGAAACGTTAAGATTCTTGTTGCCACAGATGTTGCAGCCCGTGGAATAGATGTTGATGACCTTGCAATGGTAATTAACTACGACCTTCCTGTAGAATCGGAAAATTATGTTCACCGAATTGGTCGTACAGCACGTGCAGGTAAATCTGGTAAAGCTTACACTTTCTGCAGCGAACAGGATGTTTATAATCTTCCTGCAATTGAGCGCTATATTGAAATGTCTATTCCTGCAACTGTTGCATACCCTGAACAGATGGAAGAAGACAAATCTGCCGGTATGTATATTAAAACCGAAAACTGGCATGGTGATGATGAACTTGATAACCGCCATGGCTATAGAAAAGGTCGCGATGGGGATATTCATAATAAAAGACGTGATAATTATAAGAAGGGTGATTATAAGAAAAATGACTTCAAGAAGGGCCCTTCGACAGGCTCAGGAACCGCACGTCACTCAGACTACAAGAAAAATAATCACAAGCCATATATTGATCCGGCTAAGCTGGCTGGTCTTTCTTATGAAGAGCGCATGAAGATGTATAAGGATGCTTATGCAGGTTCACGTTCGCTGAGCTCGTCGAAGGGATATAAAAAAGATAATTACAAGAAAGACGGATATAATAAAAATGGTTATAACAAGCCATACAATAAGAAGGGCGGTTATAACAAAAATGCTCGTCCAAATAGCCGTCAGCAGCAGAAACCTGCAACTGCACCAAAGAAGACTTTCTGGCAGAAGGTTAAGAGTTTCTTTGGAAGATAGAATAAGATTGTCGGGTCAAGCCCGACAATGACAAGGAGTAGTTAACCCCGACAATGACACAATTTGTCATTCCCCGGCTTGACCGGGGAATCTATTATTTGGAGAAATTTTATGATTACAGTTAGTGATGTTAGTGTTTCATTCAGTGAGAAACCTCTTTTTACGGATGTTAATCTTAAGTTTAATAAAGGAAACTGTTACGGAATTACCGGTGCAAATGGGGCGGGAAAATCTACCTTTTTAAAGCTGCTCAGCGGTGAACTTGAAAAAGATTCCGGTGAAATTTTTATGACCCCTGGCGAACGCATGGCAGTTTTAAAACAGGATCACTTTGCGTTTGATGAATATTCAGTCAAAGACACAGTTATGATGGGTTTCCCTAGACTTTATGAAGTTAGTAAAGCCCGCGACGAAATATATGCCAAGACAGATTTTACCGAAGAAGACGGAATAAAGTCTGCAGAACTCGAAGCAGAATTCGGCGAGCTTGGCGGCTATGAAGCAGAAAATCAAATTGAACAGATGCTCAGTGGCTTAGGTCTGGAAGAAGAACACCACGACAAAATGATGAGTGAACTTGATGAAAGCCAGAAGGTACGCGTTCTTCTTGCACAGGCAATTTATGGAAATCCTGATGCACTTATTCTCGATGAGCCTACAAACGGTCTTGATATTGAATCAATTACCTGGCTCGAAAACTTTTTGCTTGATTTTGAAAATACAGTAATTGTTGTTTCTCACGACCGACACTTTTTGAATACAGTCTGCACTTACATCTGTGATATTGATTTTGGAAAAATCACTCAGTTCAGCGGAAACTACGACTTCTGGTATCAGATGACTCAGGTTATGCAGCGACAGGCTCACGACCAGCAGAAAAAGACAGAAGAAAAAATGAAGGACCTTCGCGAGTTTATCCTTCGATTCAGTTCTAACGCTTCAAAAGCAAAGCAGGCAACAAGTCGCAAAAAGATTTACGACAAACTTGCAGATAGCCTTGAAGATATCCCTGTTTCTACACGTAAGTTCCCTTATGTAAACTTTAAAGCCGACCGCGAAATCGGTAACAATGTTCTTGAATGTAAAAAACTTTGTATAAAAGATGCCGACGGTGTTGATCTTCTTAAAGACTTTAGCCTTACTGTTAACCGAACAGATAAAATTGCTTTTGTTGGTATTGAACATAATTCTGTAACGGCACTTTTTGATATTATAAATGGAGTAAAAAAGCCTGATAGCGGAGAATACTTCTGGGGACAGACAACTAGCCAGACATATTTGCCACGCGATAATTCAAGCAACTTTGATAACGATATGAACATTACCGAATGGCTCAAGCAATATTCAAAAGAACAGGATGACGCTTATGTTCGCGGTTTCCTTGGACGAATGCTCTTCAGTGGTGATGAATCCCTTAAAAAAGTAAAAGTCCTTTCGGGTGGTGAAAAGGTTCGCTGTATGCTCAGTAAACTTATGCTCAGTGGTGCCAACTGTATTACAATGGATGATCCTACAAACCATCTTGACCTTGAAGCAATTCAGTCGCTTAACGAAGGTTTGATTGCATTCCCTGGAGTTCTTTTGTTCAGTTCACACGACCACGAGTTTATTCAGTCTATTGCCAACCGCATTGTAGAAATTACACCAAATGGTATTATTGACCGCATGATGAGCTTTGATGATTACATTACCGATCCGCAGGTTACAGAATTAAGAAAGAAACTGTACGAAGGTACTGGTAAGAAGATTAAGTATAGAGTTTAAAAGAGATTCCCGGGTCAAGCCCGGGAATGACATGTCATTGTCGGGCTTGACCCGACAATCTATTCTCTTGATTTCAAGTTTTCCAAAAAATTAGATAACATATCATGGGCCTCTTCCTGGGTAATTTCTTTGGGCTCGTGATATTCAATCAGGTTTTGTGGAATCTCATCTAAAAATCGGCTAGGGGTGCATTCATTAATCATGTTCATTTTTTTTCGCTGCTGGCATGAAGTAAGAAAGAGCTTGTCGCGGGCACGGGTAATTGCTACATAAAAAAGACGGCGCTCTTCTTCTACATTTCCGTCGTTTTCGGCAACAGAACGTGCATGAGGAATAAGGCCTTCTTCGCATCCTGCAATAAATACAACAGGAAACTCAAGACCTTTAGAAGCATGAATTGTCATAAGGTTAACTTTACCCTTGTTGTCGTTATCATCATTGTTATCCTGCGAAACAAGCGTAATGCGGTTTAAATAATTAAATACACTCGGGTTATCGTTATCGGGATCTTTTTCCCAGACATCAATTGAATTCAAAAGGCTTTCTATATTCATGAGTTTAAACTGAACGGCTTTTTCATTCTTACCAAATTCTCCAATCAGATAATCCTTGTAATCAATATCTTCAATCATCTGGCGAACTTTATTGCTCAAGCCGCGGCCACTCAAAATCTTCTGCCTTTCATCTTCAATAAGCTTCATGAACTCTGATAAATCTTCTTTTACTGCATCGTTAGCAGGAGAACCCGGACGGTTTATAAGAGAATCCATTGCATTCCACATAGTACATCCGTTTAGCAGCGCTTCATCATTAAGCATCTGAATTGTTGCACGACCAATTCCACGGCGCGGAGTATTCAGAATGCGTATAAGATTTATGTCATCATCGTGATTTGCAATAACGCGCAGGTAGCTTACAATATCCTTAATTTCCTTGCGTTCAAAAAACGAAGTACCGCCGCTCATGGTGTAGGGAATGTTGTTTTCAAGAAGTGCTTCTTCAAGTACGCGGCCCTGAGTATTAGCACGCATCAACACTCCAAACTCATCATATTTACGGTGTTCGTCCATTGCAATTCCAAGAATGCTTTCGGCAATAAAGTTTGCTTCATCTGTTTCGTTCTGGGGCATAAAAACTTCAATAGGTTTACCACCACCGTTACCGCTCCAGAGCTTTTTGTCTTTACGGTTTGTGTTGTGGCTTATTACACCGTTTGCTGCTTCAAGAATTGTTTCTGTAGAACGATAATTCTGTTCAAGGCGGATTTCTGTCACCTTAAAATCGTGCTCAAAATTTATGATATTCTGATAGTCAGCCCCACGCCAGCTGTAAATGCTCTGGTCATCGTCGCCTACAACTGCAACATTCTGGTCTGCCAAAAGATGCATCATTTCATACTGCTGATGACTTGTATCCTGAAACTCATCGACCATTATGTATTTATAGCGTTCTCTGTAGCGTGCAAGAACATCGGGGTGCTCACGGAAAAGCTTTATTGGAAGAACAATAAGGTCATCAAAATCTACGGCGTTGTAAAGCTGAAGCCCTTCCTGGTAAAGCTCATAAAGCGGCTTATACATATCGTTTGCAGTTTCCCAGTTTTTGCGTCCGGTTTTTATGTTGGAAATAAGGTTTCCGATTGTGTAAATATCCATTGCTTCGGGACTGAATTTAAGCTCACGACCACATTCTTTAATAAGTGCAACACGGTCAGTTTCGTCGTAAATACTGAAATTTTCCCGCCAACCAAGTTTTGTAATTTCCTGACGAAGGATTTTTACCCCGAATGCATGAAAAGTAGAAATTGTAAGGTTTTGAAGTTTTTTCTGAGTAAGGCCTTTGATTCGGTCTGCCATTTCTTTAGCAGCCTTGTTTGTAAAGGTAAGTGCAAGAATCTGACTTTGAGGAATGCCCTTGTCGAGCATATGCGCAATTCGGAATGTAATAACGCGCGTTTTACCGCTACCGGCACCTGCAATTATAAGAATAGCGCCTTCGGTAGTTGTAACGGCCTTGAATTGTTCGGGATTAAGTTCTTTTCGCAAGGTTTCCAAATCGAGCATAGTTTCATAAATATATCAAAAGTTTTATAGATACACAATTATGATAACTAATAATTCTTAAAAAAAACTGAGTAAGATTTCTGATTTTGCGGAACGTCCTCTTCGTCTAGTGGAGCAAAATCAGAAACCTTACGGGAGAATTTTTTAATATTTGAATAAATATTTCCTATTTCAATATTTTATAATTCTTTGTATAATAATATATATTTTTCTATAAGGATTATTTTTATGAATACTTCTGTATCTTCTTTTTTAATGAAACATAATTTTGTAAACCATATTGATGTACTTGCGCTTGCACAGGGCATTCTTGACGATATGCGTCGCGGACTCAAAAAGCAGCCGAGCGATCAGGATATGATCCGCACTTTCTGTAATCCACCAAAGGAAACAGCAAAAAATCAGAGTGTAATTGTAATTGATGCAGGTGGAACAAATTTCCGTTCCTGCCTTGTTACCTTTGATGCTGCAGGTCTGCCAACAATTTCCGAAATGGAAAAAACAAAGATGCCTGGAGTTGATCGTGAACTTAGCAGAAAGGATTTTTTTGAGCAGATTGCCACAAATCTTGAGCATTTAAAAAATAAAGCAGACCGTATTGGATTTTGTTTTTCGTATCCAATGGAAATTCAGACAGATGGTGACGGAATTCTTCTTGGCTTTTCTAAAGAAGTAAAGGCTCCAGAAGTTATTGGAAGTAAAGTAGGCGAGTGTCTTAAAAATGCTCTTGCCCAACACGGCTGGAACACAATCAAACGCGTGACAATGTGTAATGATACAACTTCGGCACTTCTTGCAGGTGCTGCTACTGCGGGAGACATTCACCGCTATTCTTCATATATCGGCTACATTCTTGGAACAGGTATGAATGCGGCATATTTACAGCCAGACTGTGACTGTTGCGGCATAAAAAAACAAATCATTGTTTGTGAAAGCGGTAAGTACAAAAATATCAATCGCTCCGATTTTGACATTGAATTTGATAAAACTACTGTAAAACCGGGCTCTTTCTATATGGAAAAACAATGTTCCGGTGCTTATTTGGGTCCTGTTTCTACAATTATCCTGCAAACTGCTGCAAAAGAAGAACTTTTCACCACAAAAATGAATGAAGAACTTCTTAAACTTGAACCGCTTACACTTATAGAAATGGACAAATTCCTTCACGGACCTTTCAATAAAGACTGTATACTTGGAAAACTTGCCTGTGAAGTTGCAACAGAAGAAGATCTTGATATTTTGTACCAGCTGCTCGACGCCGTTGTTGAACGTTCAGCACGCTGTTCTGCCGCAATTCTTACAGCTTGTGCTATTCAGACTGGAGAGGGCAAAAACGCAGCCCACCCGGTATGCATTTTGTGTAACGGAACAACCTTCTACAAAACCTGGATGGTCCGCGAACGCACAGCCGCCTACCTTGATGAGATTTTAACAAACAAGCTAGGCATCCATTGGGAAATTGTGTCTGCTGAGAATGATATTACCCTGGGTACAGCCATCAGTGGTTTAATAGAATAACATGTGAATCAGTTTGAAAACAAGACTGCGAGAGCGTAGGGACGGCTGCAAGCTTCGCAGTAGTTTGCAGACGTACCTTAGCGGAAGCAGATTTGTTTTCCATCTGTTTGCATTTCGCCTGGGAGTAATTTTTCTATTTGATTTTTTTATTATATATGTTATAATTATTAAAATACGAGGGGAAAATGGCTTTAAAAGGCTTTGGAAAATCATTTGTTTTAATTCTTATCATTATAATTCTTGTAATCGGCGGACTTTTGTGGTTCGACTATCTTGGAATTATTCGTGTTAAAAATGTATTTTCTCCAGTTTATAAGCTCATGGGAAAAGACGTTCAAACCTCTCAAACAGCAACCCAATCAAAACCTCTTGTAGCAAATCTTGATGAAGACCGGCTGAATAAACAAAAACAGGCAATCGATATACGCATTGAAGAACTTGATAAACGTGAAGCCGACTTAGAGGAATCAGAAAGTAAAAATGCTCAGATTGCCGCAGAACTTGCAGAACGAGAAAAAAATCAAGAAGAACGTGAAAAAACATTTAACTTGACCGTAAAAAAATACGATGATAAAGAAGTAAACATTGAACAGATTGCTAATAATCTGAACGGTATGAGACCACAGGCAGCTGTTGACATTCTTGTTGCAATGGATGATCAGATTGTAATTGATGTCCTTCGCAAAGTAGAAGAGCTGGCTAAAGAAAACGGGTCTTCATCCATGGGTTCTTACTGGCTGTCTTTAATGCCATCTGACCGGGCTGCAGAAATACAGCGGAAGATGTTGAGTAAGCCGGAGTCTCTGGAATAATCGTTCAAGCTGGCAATCCTTCAATTGTGTTTACAACCAGGAGGATTGCCAATGCAGGCAATTATTTCGGATATCATCGTAAATCAGGCTGCGCAAAACGGCAATTTACAAATATCCCAATTAACACAAAATAATTCCTCTTCTCAAACATCCTTTATGGAAATGCTGAATTCTCTTCGTAAACAGGAAGCAGAAATCCCGGAAAAAGAAACAGAGATAAAAACTGCATACGAAGATAAAAAGCCTGTGGAAGTTTCTGATACTGAAAAAGATCAGAAGAATGAATCAGTAAAAAAATCTGAAGAACCAAAAACTAACGATGAAACAAAGCAAAATACAGAACAAAAATCTGTACAAAAAACTGATTCAAATGCTGCACAAAAAGAAGGGAATGTAAAAAAAGTTTCTTTGCAGAAAGATGACGCTTCAAAACCAAAGCTTCTGAAAAATGAACGATTGGAATTACCGGAAACAAATAATGAAATAAAGGCAGATAACTCTAAAAAAGTTCAAAATCAATCAACAGCAAAGGACTTAAAAAAAGTAATTGATGATAAGAATCTGAATATAAATTCAAATGAAGAAGAAAATGCTGCAAGTGAACTTACAGAAACTGTTGCCGTTGTACAAAATGCTTCTTTGTTGAATTCAGAGAAATCAGAAATTAATGTAGAAACAAAGGTTCCAGATGATGAAACATTAGCTGAAATTGATACAGAAAGCGTTTCATTTTCTGAAAATAATATTTTGCAAAATAAACTTCCTTCAGATGAAAAGGTTTTTGCTCTGGATAAAGATTCAAAAATTATTGTGCATGACCAGAGAACAGAATCTAAGGAAGAAATTAAACCTGCTGAAAAGAACAGTTCAAAAGCACAGAATCAGCTTCAGGTAAAGTACGACAGCAATAACAATGCAACTATAACTATGGAGCTTTCCGAACAGTCTGCTTCTGAAAATATTCTTTCGCTTGATAATCAGACTGCTGCTGCCGATGGTTCAAATTTCCAGGCAATGCTTAGTAATCAGATTCAGGCTAATGCCCCTGAGTTTGTAAAAGCAGGTTCTGTAGTTTTACAGGATAATAATAAAGGAACAATAAATCTTGTACTTCATCCTGATGATCTTGGAAACGTAAAGATTCATCTTTCAATGGATGGCAAGACTGTTAGTGCACATATTACCGTTAATACAAAGGAAGCTCTGGAAGTATTTAAAGATAATGCTCAGACCTTAAGGGAGGCCTTTGCAAAGAATGGTTTTGAAACTTCGAACTTTGACGTTTCTTACAATGGCAGTTCAAATAATCAAAATCAGAATTTCGAAGGAAGGTATGACGGTACAGAATATTGGGCAAGGAATGCATATAACGATTCCTTGGGTGGGGAAAAAGACGGACATATTCAGGAAGCGTACGAATATCTTACAAATTCTGAATATTCAATTAACATCGTTGCATAATGTGACGATAGAGGATTAGATAATCTGTCATTCCCGTGCTTGACACGGGAATCTGAATTGAAGATTGTCGGGTCAAGCCCGACAATGACACAATGTTATCTAACAATGACATGTTTTAAGGAGAAGTGATGGAACTACTTAACACAACAATGTCTGCTAGTGAAAAGGCACAGGTTGACCAGCTGGTTGACTACTATAACAAGCAGAACACAACAACAGGACGCACTGTATCCAACGAACTAGGTAAGGATGATTTTTTAAAGCTGCTTATTACTCAGCTTCAGAATCAGGATCCTACAAGCCCTATGGAAAATAACGAGTTTATTGCCCAGATGGCTCAGTTCAGTTCTTTGGAACAGATGACTAACATGAGTACTTCGTTTGCAAAAATGGCAA
>JAFZWX010000067.1 GCA_017617145.1 Treponema sp.
ACAGTTTGTATAGATTGTATTCTTTTCTGCAGAAATAAGAGCGTTCTTGTTTGATTCTGCTGAAGTTCCTGGTGCAACACCAAAGAAACCAGCTTCAGGGTTGATAGCGTAGAGGCGTCCGTCTTTTCCGAACTTCATCCAAGCAATATCATCACCAACAGTTTCTACCTTCCATCCAGGAATTGTAGGAATAAGCATAGCAAGGTTTGTCTTACCACAAGCACTTGGGAAAGCACCTGTAACGTATTTAACTTCGCCCTTAGGATTTGTAAGCTTTAAGATAAGCATGTGTTCTGCAAGCCATCCCTCTTCACGAGCGATAACAGTTGCAATACGAAGAGCGAAACACTTCTTACCAAGAAGAGCGTTTCCACCGTATCCAGAACCATAAGACCAGATGAGGTGTTCTTCTGGGAACTGTGAAATATATTTGTGTTCAACATCAGCACAAGGCCAGATTCCGCCGTCTGTTTCGCCATTGTTGAGTGGCTTACCAACAGAGTGGAGACATGGTACCCAGTCACCGTCAGTACCAACATACTGCCATACCTTTTCACCGGCACGTGTCATGATGTCCATGTTCAATACAACGTATTCAGAGTCTGTAAGCTCAATACCGTACTTAGCAATTGGAGATCCGAGTGGACCCATGCAGAATGGAATTACATACATTGTACGACCGTGCATACAACCTGTGTAAAGTCCCTTCATTGTAGCCTTGAGTTCTACAGGATCAATCCAGTGGTTTGTAGGACCAGCATCTTCTTCCTTCTTAGAAGAAATGAATGTACGTGATTCAACGCGAGCAACGTCGCTAGGAAGAGAACGGAACAAGAAGCAGTTCTCTTTTGCCTTAAGTGGTGTAGCAAGACCTGCGTCTACACACTTTTTCATAAGGCGGTCATATTCAGCTGTAGAACCATCAACAACTACAACATTGTCTGGTTCACACATCTTAACACATTCTTCTACCCATGCCTTAATGCCGGCATGCTTAATATCAGAAACTGTCATTGAAAAACTCCTAAAATTTCTAGTTACATAAGAAGCCTCAAAAAAAGACCACTCATATACCATTATATAATTTAATGTTTTTTTTAGTTTACTTCAATAGTAAGAGTTATATCAGTTTATTTAAAATATTGTCTTTTTGACGCCAGTTTTTGTTTACTTTTACCTGAAGATCAAGGTCAATTTTCTGAATGTATATTTCGCTAAGCTTTTTCATGGCCGCCATTCTGATTTCTTTGATTTTTGAAGCGCCTTTGCCAATTACAATGCCTTTCTGGCTTTCGCGTTCTACACAAAGGAATGCTCGTATCCAAAGCTTTTTACCTTCGTTCCGGTGTTCTACGTCTGCAACTTCTACATAAACTGCGTGGGGAATTTCATCTGCCAGACGGTTGATTGCTTCTCCGCGGATAACTTCACAAATGCGGAAGGTAAGATCCTGGTCGGTGTAGGTTTCTTCGTCGTAAATAGGGTCGCCTTGCGGAGAGATGTCGTAAAGGGCTTTGAGAACTTCGTTTATGCCTGTGTCTTTTTGTGCAGACATTTCAAGTATTCGCTGGGCCGGGATTTCCGGAAGATTTTCGCTTATAAACTGGCGTACCGGGAAAGGCTTTGCTTGTGGAGAGTCTATTTTGTTTATGGCAACAACTGTTTTATTTTGAAGGCCTTTGAGCAGAGCAGCGGTGTGAACTTCTTCTTCTCCGGCAGGGCGTGTTGCATCAATTACATAAAGGGCGCAGTCAATTCCATCCAGCTGACTTTCGGTAACGTTGCGCAGTTTCTGGTTCAGTTTTTTTTCTGAATCGTGGTAGCCCGGCGTGTCTATAAAAATAAGCTGCCCGAACGATGTATTTACAATTCCTTTAATTGCATTGCGTGTAGTCTGAGGTATCGGTGAAACGATACTTACCGGTTCCTGACAGGCAGTGTTGAGAAAAGTTGATTTTCCAGCAGAGGGGCGGCCGATTATTGCGACTACGGCGGTTTTTAAAGATTCATTTTCTTCCATAAGTGTATTGTAGCATATTTTCGCGTTAAATGATAATATAACCACATGCCCGAAGTAATTACAAAAGCCGGAACACCATTAAATCTTGGAGCAACTATTACCCCAAACGGCGTAAATTTTTCTATCTATAGTAAGGACGCTTCTGCAGTTAGTCTTTGTCTTTTTGATAGCGATATGGCTGCAAAACCTTATGCTGTAATTCCGTTTGATCCGTCAAAAAACCGCACTGGCGATATCTGGCATATAGAGTTTTGCGGGGAAGGGCTTGGGGCTGGCACTCTTTATTTGTACAAAGTAGACGGCCCTTACGAACCAACACGCGGACTTCGTTTTAATAAGAATAAATATCTTTTTGACCCTTATGCAAAAGCTTTTACTATTGGTTCAGTTTTCCGTTCTTACAACAAGCAGCACCGTATGGGCTTTTCTGCAAACGAAGGCGGCGAGCTTCAGGATCTTTCTGATTTTCCAAAATGCGTTGTTGTTGACGACAGCTTTGACTGGGAAGGCGACAAACCGCTGAACTATCCGCTTGAAAAAACTGTAATTTACGAAACTCATCTAAAAGGCTTTACGGCATCCGGAACTTCAGGCGTTGCACCAGAAATTGCCGGTACCTACAAGGGCTTTACACAAAAAGCAGAATACTTGCGCGACCTTGGAGTTACTTCCGTAGAACTTCTCCCTGTTTTTGAATTTGACGAAAACGAAACTGCAAACTCCAATCCAAAAACAGGCGAAACTTTAGTAAATTACTGGGGTTATTCTACAATAGGATTTTTTGCACCAAAGACAGGCTATGCCGCAGACCGCTCACCAGGTGGACCAGTGCGTGAATTTAAACAAATGGTAAAAGAGCTTCATCGCGCCGGCATAGAAGTAATTCTTGATGTTGTATACAATCACACTGCCGAAGGAAATGAACGAGGTTATGCTTTTGAATTCCGGGGGCTCCAAAACGATGTTTATTATTCACTTCCGCAAAACGACAAGCAGTATTATATGAACTTCAGCGGCTGCGGAAACAGCGTAAACTGTAATCATCCTGTAACGGCGCAGTTTATTTTAGACAGCCTTCGCTACTGGGTTTTACAGATGCACGTAGACGGCTTCCGTTTTGACCTTGCTTCTATCTTAACTCGTGGCCCAAACGGTGCGCCAATCCCTTATGACATGCCGGGGCTCACAGCAAGCATAAGCCAGGACCCTGTTCTTGCAAATACAAAAATCATTGCCGAGCCATGGGACTGTGCAGGCCTTTACCAGCTTGGAGGTTTCCCCGGTGGCTGCCTGTGCGGAGACAACCGCTGGTCCGAATGGAACGGCCGCTTCCGTGATGATATCCGCCGCTTTATCCGTGGTGATGACGACGCAACAACAGCAGCCGCAACCCGCATCGCAGGAAGCTCAGATGCCTACAACCACAGTGGCCGTGCCCCAACTGCTTCAATAAACTTTATTACAGCTCACGACGGCTTTACACTCAACGATCTTGTTACCTACAATCACAAGCACAACGAAGAAAACGGCGAAGAAAACCGCGACGGTTCCGACGACAACTTAAGTTACAACAACGGCTTTGAAGGGGAGTGCACAAACCCAAAAATTCAGGCACAGCGAATACGAAAAATCAAAAACTTCCTTATATATCTTATGGTTTCGCAAGGTGTACCAATGCTGCTTGGTGGTGACGAAATGCGTCGTACTCAGGGTGGCAACAACAACGCCTACTGTCAGGACAATGAAATCAGCTGGTTTGACTGGAACCTTGCCCAGAAAAATGCCGGCCTTGTGCGCTTTACAAAAAATCTTATTGCCTACCGCAAGACCCACAACGTATTCAGCCGTACCAAGTTCTTCACCGACTGCTACGACAAAGACACAGTTCCCGAAATTGCCTGGTACGACATCAATGCAAAAAATCCAGACTGGAGCAAGCAGAAGCGCTTCCTTGCCTTTAAACTCAATGGTGCAGGCACCGGCGATTGTGATTTTTACATTGCTACAAACACCGACATTTACGACCTTACAATAACACTTCCCGCTCTTTCCGACGGCCGCCAGTGGTACCTTGTTTCCGACACTTCATTAGACTCTCCGGAAGACATAGCCGAACCAGACACCGAAGAACTCCTTCGTGAACAGCGCCGCTACGTGCTGCTTTCCGGGGCTACAGTAGTTTTAATTGGGAAATAGATTGCCGCGCTGCGCTCGCAATGACGAATTCGCTGCGATCCTCTCAATGACGCAGTAATATATTTACTTCCCATTATTTTTGCTGTAAAATAATACCATTACAAAAGCTAAAATCATAAAAAGTATTCTATTTTTACATATGTTGATTAAGGAGACTTTTTAAATGGAATTCAACAAGGAACAATTCAAAGAAAATCTTTCGGCTCGTCTGCGCCGTCAGTATGGAAAGGATATTTCGCAGGCAAACAAGCATGACCTTTTTGATGCGGTTTCGGCTAGTGCAATTGAA
>JAFZWX010000068.1 GCA_017617145.1 Treponema sp.
ACATCGTAAAGGCCGCAGCCGTCAAGACCTTGTGCATAAACAATAGGTCCGGAAATTCTTGTAATTTTTCCTTCTATCATTCTGCGCCTCCAAGCAAAGCCTGTGCAAGCTCTGCCCTGTATTTATCTAAAAGCCTTGAAAAAACTTCTGTCATTGTCATTCGCGCACGGAACGCTTTATCCTTTGACTCTAAAATTATTCCTTCGTTTTTTTCAAGACCAAGCTCATCTTCTACAACTATTTTTCCAAAGCTTGTTGAGTTATATGAAGCAATTGAAGCATCTTTTACTGCGGCAATTTTTTTGTCTAAAAAAGCCTGAACTTCTGATTTTTCAAAGCCATAAACATAAGCATCAAGCTTTTTACCGCTGCAGGAATTAAAATCAAAATGCTTTGTTACAAGCTCAAGTCTTTTCTGAACAGGAAGCTCTTCAAGATATTTATTTACTGCCTGCATAAGCCTTTGCTGAACAAAAGAAACCTTAAAGCGCTGTTTTTCAAGCGGAATTGAAGCAGTAATGTCTTTTTCAACGGCAGCAAGCTTTGCACTGTAAAAATCTTCCTTTTCTTTTTTTGAAAAATCAAGCTTGGTTTTTACAGACTCCATAATCTGAACGCATTCTTCATCTGCTTTTTTGAGAATTGCTTCTGCCTTGCGTCGTGCGTCTGCTTCTATTTCTTTATCGAGTATTTCTGTAGAACGTAATTCCTGCATTTTTTGCCTCTACACATTTACACCAACCGCTTCCCGAATTGCTTCAGAGAGCGTTTTTTTACCGGCAACGTGTCCGTTCAAGCCCGGAACTTCAACAATAAGAGGAAATCTTCCTGTTTTCTGCCATTCGATTTCTTCTGCTTCTATAAGGCTGGCCGCTTCTTCTGTTAATATCAGAACGCGGGGAATCTGCTCTCCCGGAACATTTGCAACACCGCCCTTTCCTGTTACACGGTTAAAGGCTTCGAGCACCTGTTCGCGGGTTTCGGCAACAACTCCTTCTATGCCAGTCATTCGAAAAGCAAGAACAATCTCACGCTGACCGATTATATAATAATTCATTAAGTCTTTACAAAATCAGAATAAGAACTGCAACAAGCATTCCCCAAAGACAAATACCTTCTGCAAGACCAACAAATGGAAGTGCCTTACCTGAAAGCTCAGGATTTTCGCTCATTGCACCCATTGCAGACGAACCGATTTTTGCAACGGCAATACCACCTGCAATACAGGCAAGTCCAACAGCAATAGCAGCTGCAAGATATTTAATTCCTGCAGAAATGCCTGCACCACCTTCTGCGGCAGCTTCGGCACCAGATGCATCCTGTGCAAAAATTGCAGCACAACAACATGCAAGAATTGTCAGAATAAGAAAAAGTCTCTTCTTCATTTTATAACTCCTATGTCATCCCGAACTTGTTTCGGGATCTGTTATTTGTTCTCAAACTTAAACGGCATAAACTCTCTACCAGTCTCGTGGAAGAACTTTGAGAAGAATTCGTAGTACTGAAGTCTTATTACCTGAATTGCAACAATCATTCCTTCGAGCAGGATGATAATTGCGTTTCCAACAATAAGAATCAGAATACCAAAAACGCTTCCTTCGCCTCCGCACATATTTGTTAGTGTAAGAATCAAAAAATCAAGAACAGCATGAGAAAGTGCAAATGCTCCTACACGCACAAAGCTTACTGTATTTGAAAGATATCCCGAAATTACTTCTATTAATTCAACAACGCCCGAAATTAAATAAGTTCCAAAACCGTTTTCGAGCAAAGGCTTGCGGCCTGCAACAAGATTTTCAAAAGGCTCTGCAAAAGCTGCAAGGAAAAGTGAAATTCCCAGAATTATCCAGTCATAAACTGCAATTGAATGCTTGAACACAACAATGCGTACAACAAGTGCAATTACATACCAGAAGAAAATTGCACCGGCAAGTCCGTTCTTTCCAAAAAAGGCTTCGTCAAAACGGCGGCGGCTTATATTGTTGATGATATTTAAAATCAGTCCGATTGTATTAATTACAAAACCAATTCCAACTGCAACTCCAAAAACCCCGAACATTGCAATAATTGATTTAGGGTCGCTTGAAGGCATCATTGTTAAAATTGGCGCATGAGGATTTCCAAATAATCCGGTTACCCATTCTGCAAAAGGTTCAAGCAAAGTTTCATTAGAAAAGAACTCGCCGGTTAGAAGTCCCATGAGAGAGCTTGAAATACCAATTGCCGTAAAGATTGGTGCAAACTTGTTCCAGCCGCCAACCTTTATAACTTTTGTACCCATCAGAATACCAAGAAGTACAAAAACAAGTCCCTGACCAAGGTCGCCGAACATTATTCCAAAAAGCAATGTAAAGAAGATTGCAACAAAAGGAGTCGGGTCTATCATTCCGTAAACAGGAGCACCGTAGCTGAAAATCATCCTTTCAAAACTCTTTACAAATCGGCCGTGCTTAAGCTTAACCGGAACCTGTTCCTTACCTGCAACAACAGACGGAACTTCAAAAGGAGAATACTCACGGAAGGCAATGCGGCTTTCGGTAATATTGTCCAGTTCCTTCATGTAAGTTTCACATTCACTTGCAGGAACCCAGCCTGTAATTCTATATACAAGCTCGGTAGATTCAAGATTTCTTACAACGTCTTCAATCTGAACTCCAATTGCAAATGATTTTATAAGAGAATGAATCTGGTCTTTGTGAGTTTCGGCAAAATTAGCGCGTGTTGTTTCAAGCTCAGCTGCTTCGGCCTCAACTTTCTTTTTCTGATTTGCAAGTCCTTCCAGAACATCCTCTGGGACACCTTCAAAATCCTTTGGAACTTCAAGCGCTACAAAGCCCTGTTTTTTAAGTTCAACATCAACTTCGGCACTGTTCTTTTTAGAAGCGGCAACAAGCACATGAGTTTTATCTTCACCAAGTGCAACAACAACTGCACGAACTCCAAGCGCTTCTTTCATCTGATCAAAAAGTGCAGCATCAATTTTTCCAACACGCAAAGTCAAAAAAGAAAGATTATCAATTTGGCTGAACGAAACTTTAAGGTTTGCAAAAGCAAGCGCTTCCTTATAAGCATCAGAGCATTTTGCAACTTCTTTATTTTTTTCTTCAATTTCTTCTGTAAGTTCGTTGTAGGCTTTTAAAAGTCGGGCTGCTGTATCGCGGTCTTCCTGACTTGGGCACGAAACATTCTTTACATCAAATTCAGAATCGGCCAGAGGAATACCAAGATTTACAGAGGCATTACGCAGGCTTGTATAAAAGTTTGAGTCAATATCAAAAGCAGAGTCCGATTTTTTTTCGCCTCCCGCTTCCTTAAAATCCTTTTGGAACTGAAAGCT
>JAFZWX010000069.1 GCA_017617145.1 Treponema sp.
CAATCTTTATATATTTTCCAACTCTTCCTTAATTTTCAAATTTATTTCTTCTGCAAGCTCGTGGTTCAGGCCGTGACCTGCGTCATCGTAGAAGGTTACATTCATGTGATTTTCTATGAGCGTTTCGCGGCCACCGAGCTTCTGGAAGGGGTCTTCGTTCCCAACTAAGAAAACAACCTTGTCTCTGATTTTATCAACTTCTTCCAGAGTAAAAGGTCTTACCTTGTGAAAGCCCATTGCCATGTTATTAAAGCCACGCAGAAGATATTTATAATGCTCCATAATATCCTTGTTGTTTGTAAAAACGTCATAATGCTTTCCGCTGAGCTTTTTGATAAGCTTGTCTACATTTTTGTCTGTTGGGAAAAGCGCTTCGGGCAAAAAGATTTTCATCATGGTTTTGAAAGAACCTTTTTTTTTGCCGGCATTGACAGTTGGAACAGCACTCGAAATACAGATTCCTTTTATTACTTTTTCAGGCCGTTTTATGGTGTAATATTTTACAAGGTAAGCCCCGTTTGAAACTCCTGTGAAAAAGGCTTTGTCTATGCCAAGCCCTGCAAGCGTTTCGTCAATCCAGCGGATATCATCAAAATCCTTGTTGTAGTTTTGGTTAGGTCTGCTCTTACCAGGTCCACCAATCGTATCAATTGCAAAAATATGAAAATACTGGCTCAAATATTTTGCATTAAAAATCCACATAAGTGCAGAGTCATCGCCAACTCCGTGAAAAAGAACGAGCGGTTTTAGCGACGGATCTCCGCATTCAATTACATGCGTCGTTCCGTAAGTGGTGTTTATATCTTTTTCAGTTTTGTCACAACCCCACGCAGCCAGAAGCTTGTTGTATGTTTCAATAATTTTTTGTCCGTTTTTGTCATTTCTGTAAACTTTCATATTTTAATTGTACAACAGAATGACGGATTATCAAGAAAGATTTTGTATGATATTATGAAAAAATGACAATCAAAGAATTAGATTACAACAAATACAAAGGGCAGAAATATCAGGCGGAAATTCTTTCGGACAGGTATCTTTCTATTGAGCGCAGGGCAGACTCTGACGATGATGAAAGCTTTGAAATTAAATGGGTGATGAGCGAAGAGCCTCTTCGAATGTCTATTACCGAAGACCTGCTTCAAGACTGGCTGGATGAACCTGTTGCATACGGGGCTTTTGAAGGCGAAAAGTTTTTAGGCATGGTTGAAGGCTTTCTGGAAAAGTGGAACAACCGCTTTGTAATTGCAAATATCTGCGTGTTTGACCAGGCTAACAGAAGGAGCGGCATTGGTACAAAGCTCATGGAAACTATTTTGAAGGACGCTGTCAAAAGCGGTGCAAGGATGGTTATACTCGAAACTCAGACCTTCAATTACAAGGCAATTTCTTTTTACAAAAAGCACGGTTTTGAAATTATAGGCTTTGACAGATACTGTTATTCCAACCGCGGCCCACAAGAGCACAACATGCGGCTGGAAATGGGGAAGAAGCTTAAGTAAGATGTTCAAACAGGTTCCTTGGTTTATTCACGAGAAAAAAATGCTTCAAATGAATTCAAACTCTATTGTACATTATCATCTTCCCGGCCTCTTTGAGTTTTATGAACTATACAAGGGTTTCCTGTCTTTGTGGCATGAACACCGCGACTGGTTTTACCAATGGTGTGACATTGGTTCTATTTATGGTGCTCCGGGGGACTGTCTTTGGAACGGGGGCAGGGCAGCGTTTGGCGATGCTTATGTTGATGATGTAATTGCGCTTGTGAATAAGTTTGATATTTCGGCAAGACTGACCTTCAGTAATTCGTTGCTTTGCGAAGAGCATCTTGCGGATAAAAAGTGTAATGAGCTTTGCAGAAAGTTTGCAGATACAAAGGTGTCTGCCGGAGTAATCGTTCATTCAGAATTACTTGCAGATTATCTGAAATCAAAATATCCAGAACTTTATCTTATTTCTTCTACAACAAAGGTGCTTACAGATTTTTCTGATTTTGAAGCAGAACTGAACCGCCCTGACTTTAAGTTTGTTGTTCCTGATTTCCGGTTGAATAAAAACTTTTCCCGTCTTTCCGCCCTCACGAAGGCACAAAAAGACAAGGTTGAATTCTTATGCAATGAATGCTGCGACTTCAACTGTGAAAATCGCAAGTCTTGCTATGAAAATGTAAGCCGTAAAAATCTGGGCGAAGATGTTGATGATATTCCTGAAAACATATGTACATCTTCAGATGCTTCCGGAGGATATCGTTTTTCACTTGCAAAGAAAAATCCTTCCTTTATCGGAGTTCAGGATATTTTAGAAACATATCTTCCAATGGGCTTTACAAACTTCAAGCTCGAAGGACGTGGTCTTGGAAGTGCAATTGTCCTTGAATTTCTTTTGTATTACATGACAAAATCAGAACATCAGCTGGAAGTTCGTGAAGCAATTTACCTTGATTCAATGCTTGATTTGTTTTAGGACTAGAGATTTTAACAATCATCGCTTATACTGAAATTCTTATGGAAGAAATAATTTTATTTACATCGTGTCTGTTCTCTTTTGCAACAGTTGTTGTTTCCCTCATGTTCTTTTTCAGATTCAGGAAGAACTTTTTTCTGCATGTTCTTATGATTGTTCTGTCTTTTTTTCTGATCAGCGCTAATTCGCTTTATGTTTTAATTCATGAGCAGATTTCAAGCAGGATATTTCTGTGTGTTTTTGGTGCAGTGCTTTCTTTCTGCTTTTCGTTTGGAATTTTGAATTTTGCATTTGATTTAATCCGTACAAACCCGCGGGCCCGAATCAGGAAAATCATTTTTTTGTGGCCTGCAGCAGTGTTTATTTTTGGCGTAGCCTGTGCATTTGTTCCGCAGATTGAAAAGCCTTCGTTTATCCTTAATCTTATTGGCATCTGGATTCCGTCTGCATTTTCTATTATCATCGCTTTGATTTTCTGCAGGAGAATTGACACCGGTATTTTCCGGAAAGAAAAATGGATTTTTCTGGTTCTTGCCATTTTAAATATCAGTCTGTCGTTTATCGTTCATGATGTGCCGTATATTTTTATCATTTTCGTTTCCATTTTGATTTATCACATTTTTTATCGTTTTTATTTTTCTTCTCCTATTGTTAAAAATGAAAAAACACTTTCTGTGGCATTTATAAAAGATTTTTCGATTACAAAACGTGAGCAGGAAATTATCACCGCTCTTCTGGATGGAAAATCGAATCGTGAGCTTGCAGAAACTCTGTTTGTGAGTGAAAAAACCATCGAAGCGCACCTTGCAAATATTTATCGTAAGGTTGGTGTAAAGAATCGTCTGGAGCTTTTTTCACGTCTTCAAAGCAGTCAGAATCAATAAACTGGTAAGGGTTTTCCCTAATTCTTTCTTTTTGTAAAAATCTAGTGCTTTCCCTGATTTTATTCCTCCTTTTAGTGATGTATTGTTATACGCATGATGATAACTATTTTGAAAAACAAATCTGCTGCAAAAGGCAGACATGGTAAATTGATTGCAGTTATATTTGCAATGATTTTGACGGGAGGGTTCACACCTCTTTATTGTGAAAATGCTGAACCGCAGAAAAAAACTCAGGTTGAATTAAATCTTGGTCTTGCCTGGAATTTCGGCTGTTATAAAGAAACAACCTTTGCCAATATTTCAGAGTTTCTTTTGTGCCCGAGGTTCCAGCTTGGTACCAGAATCTTTTCCGGTGATTTTCTTCATGTAATTACCGCAGATTATTTTTTTGATTCACCAAGTTCTGCTATGACAGATACTGCAGTGGTTTACCGTAATTATGATCCAGTTACCGGCGAAAACTATTATGAAGCTTTTAACAGTAATCTTTCGTTTCACAAAATCCAGCTGAAGTATGATTTAGTTTATAAGTCTCTTAGAACGGATAAATTGGATTTATATGTCGGGGGAAACTTTTCATGCGATGTGTTCATGCAGTTTGAACATTATCCTTCCATTACAGGACTGTTTTCTATCGGGCCATGTGCGTATGGAAATTATACAATTGATGAGAGGAATTCCTTGAGTTTTAATGCATCTATTCCTGTTTTGGGATATGGAGTTCGTCCGTCTTATGCCGGCTGTGATGCGCTTTTGATGAAATATGCAGAAGAAGATTTCTTAAAGATTTTGACGCTCGGAAATTTTTTGAGTATTCATAACTATCAGTCAATCCTTTTGAATGTTGATTATAAAGTAAAAGCATCTGAAAACTTTAGTATCGGACTTGGTACGGATTTTGAATATGTGCGGATTGCAGTACCAAAAGAAAAACCATTTTATTTTGTTGATGTGGATTTAAAAGTATTTGCAATTGCAAGCTTTTAGAAAAACACAAGATAGATATTCACTTTTACAGGAGATTTTAAAATGAGAAACAATAAATTATTGTCTGTGATTTTTGTTATTGTTGGATTTTGTTTTTTTGAAAGCTGTTCATTCTTTTATGGAAAAACAGCAGAGCTTTCTTATACCCAAATGTTTGATTCACTATGGAATGATTACGACGAAACCTATGCGCTTTTTAAAGTGCGTGGAGTTGATTGGAATACACAATATCAAACCTGCCGTCCTTTGATTAAGGATGATATGAGTGACAGAGAATTTCTGGACGTGCTTAAAACTCTTCTTTATCCGTTGAAGGATTCTCACGTTTATGTAAAAAGTCCAATCGGCAGCCTTAATTCCGGCGAAGACAATGTTACTCCCGATATTTTTTCGCTTGAGAAAGTTTGTGAAACTTATATTGATTCACCTAAAAAGTGCGGCAACAATATCATCACTTATGGAAAAATAAAGAATGATTCTTCAACCGGCTATATTCATATTGCTTCTTTTTCGAGCGGGCAGACGGGTATAAATCAGTCACAGGATTGGGCAGATGAAATTGACATTGCACTTGAAGCGCTTAAAGATACAAACTGTATTATTCTTGATGTTCGTGGAAACCGCGGCGGGCTTACAGGAAATGTTACGACAATATCGGGACGTTTCTGTGCAAAAAATAAGGTTTATGCAATTTCGCGTACTAAAAACGGCAAAGGAGAAAATGATTTTGGTAAAGGTGTTGAACTTGAAATAAAGAAGAAAGGAAAATGGCAATATACAAAACCTGTATTTCTTTTGACCAACGCACAGACAATGAGCGCTGGCGAAGAATTTACTATGGCACTTACTTCACAGCCACATGTTATTCAGATTGGAAATCATACCTGCGGAGTATTTTCTCTTTCACTTGAACGATGTCTTGCTAACGGCTGGCGTTATTCAGTTTCTGTTCAGAAGGTTTGTGCACCTAACGGTACAATACCGGAAGGAAAAGGTATAATTCCAGCAAACGAAAATCTGATAATTAATGTTTCCGAAACTGAAGATTTACAGATTAAAAGAGCTCTGGAGTTAAGGTAACATATTGTAAGGATTAAAAACACCTTTATCAGAATGGAAATCAATTTCTTAAATTAAGGTGACTTTAATCCTTGACAATTTTTAAAACATCTGCGATAGTTTGTATACAAACTAATTTAAATTCAGGAGTGTACAAAAATGAAAGATGTTATTTCAATCATAAAAAAATCAGAAGCAGCTTATCTTGCAACTGTTGATAAAGAAGGCAGGCCTGAAATCCGTGCATTGTTAAATCTGTGTAATCCTAAGAAATTTAAAAAACTTGAGGGTAAGACTTTGTTTGTTGAAGGCGAAACTTTAACCATGTATTTTACAACAAACACTTCTTCCAAAAAAGTTCAGAGAATCAGAAACAATCACAATGCGGCACTTTATTTTTGCGAGCCTGAAAAATTCAAGGGAATTTGTGCAAGCGGAACAATCGAAGAAGTAACTGATCAGGCACTAAAGGAAGACCTCTGGCAGCCCGGCTGGTTTATTTATTATCACAAAGGAAAGACAGATCCTGACTATACTGTGTTGAAATTTACTTCTACAAAGATTGAAGGCTGGTACAACGCTAATCCGCATTATTTCGGAAATGTAAATTCATGATTAAAAAAACTAAGGGTGGAACTCTTTTGTCGCAGGTGCATCAGGTTTGCGGCAGAGTCTGGAATAAAATCTTACGCGAAAACAACATGGCCGATTTAGAAGGTGCTCGTGGCCGGATCATTTTTGCCTTGTGGGGAAAAGACGGAGTTCCAATCAAAACTCTCTGCGAAAAAACAAGCCTGGACAAATCAACGCTCACCGGAATAATCGACAGACTGGAGCGCGACGGATACATTGAACGAAAGCCTTCACAAATAGACAAACGTTCTACATTAATTTCGCTTACAGGAAAGGAACAGAAATTTGCAATGCATATTCAGAAGGTTTCAAATCAGATAAATAAAATTTTTTACAAAGGATTTTCTGATGAAGAAATCATACAGTTTGACAGCATGCTGGAGCGAATTCTTGTAAATTGTAAAGAAGCTGAATAAATGATTTGTTGAATCTTGACAGTGTTAAGATTAATGCGTATACTCTTCTTATAAACTTAACAATGTTAAGATAAGAAGGTATATATTATGCAAATTAATCACAGAAAAATTATTTTAAGCTTTATTCTGTCAGTTTGTTTCTCACTCAATCTTTTTGCTGAATTTAATGTAATTCCGATAATGGATTTTGGGATGCTTGGGCTTGGAGAGAATAATTATCTTTTCAGTCCTTCCGGCAAAATGCTGTTTAAATATCAGAAACTGGAAGATGATGTTTCTGAAGGACCTGATTCAGTAACCGCAAGCATATCTTATTCACAGGACATCTTCAAAAATGGGATTGAAGGTTATGAGGAAAAACAGTTTTATGGTTTCAGTGGATTTGGAAAAATGGGCTTTGGTAAAAATACTTTTCTATTAAAGATTACCGGCAGAGGCGCTCATCCTTTTGAGTCTTATAAAAACTTTGAGGGTCTTTTGTTTTACAGCCGTGAATTGATTAAAAATGATTCAACAACGCTTGTATTTGGAGGAGGGCTTGCGGCGACTGATACCGGTATTGTAATCGGCGGTATTGATATTTTTATAGTTCCGCTTCCTATGGTTTATTTCAGTTATAAGAATCCTTATATTCAGACAGAAATGGAATGGACAGGTCTTCCGATGATTAATCTAACATTATTCCCGGAAAATAAACTGCGCATTCGTACAAATGCTTCTCTTGCAGGTTTTGATTTGCCTGTGGACCTGCAGTATGATTTAGCACTGTGTTGGTATCCTCTGTCGAAGCAGCCGCTCGATGAACTTGTGAGTGTTTCAGCAGGCTTTGCAAGTAATGTAAAGAAATTCCGGGTTGATATGGAAAACTCGCTGAAATATCAGTATTACTGTGCATACGGTGAAATCAGCATGACAGCGCTTACACTTCGTGCCGGATATGCATTCGGCGGAAAAAAGATCTTAAGAATAAACGATTCAAAAATAACAGATGATTACAATGGTGGTTTTTACGCCACCATTTCCGCAATGTATAAGTTTTAATTAAAGAAGATCCCCGGGTCAAGCCCGAGGATGACATACATTTATAGGTTTAGACGATGACAAACTTTTTTAGGATAATGTGATGGAGATAGCAAAGATGAAAAAAATCAGTAAAATATTTTATATCTGTTTAGTTAGTTTTGGAGTGATGAATATGACAGGTTGTGCAAGTCTTAAAATCGGAAGTGACGAAATTGCAAAAGGTCTTGATAATACAAGAAAGCTCGGAGTTGAAATAAGCGGTGTCTTAAACGGAATGTATATAACCTCAACAAATGAAAATAATCCTGTGCTGCTTTTTATTTCGGGAGGTCCCGGGGTTCCTGAAGTATGGCTCAATGAAGTTTATGCAAAGCAGTATCCCAATAAGCTTGCAGATTATTTTACAGTCTGCTATTGGGATTATCCCGGTGAAGGACTTTCTTACGATAAAAAAATCAAGCCGGAAGAAATCACGCTCGAAAGACTTACCGCAGATGCACGTAAGGTGGCCGCATATTTAAAAGAAAAATATCACAAGGAAAAGATTTATCTCATGGCTCATTCAAGCGGAACTCATCTTGGACTTCATCTTGCACAGACTGACTCAGAAGATTTTTACTGTTATTTTGGAATGGGACAGGCTTATTCTCCGGGACTCCGCCGTTATGAAGATGGTTATAAGTTTATGAAGGATGAGTTTGAGAAAATCGGAAATAAAAAAGCCCTTAAGAAAATGAATGAGCTTGCAGGTTATTCAGAGACCGGAGAATTCATAATAAAAAAATCAAAGGATATCGGCGGGGAGTGGGAAAAAATTCTTCTTAGTGCAGGCTGTGCTACTACAAGAGAAATGCGTTCAGACATAAAGGATATTTTCTTTAAGCAGCTTTCGGCAGATTGTTATGCTTTTAGTGAAAAAATAAATTATTGGAAAGGAAAAAAACTTCTTTCAAAAAGTGCATACAGGAAATATCAGGCAGAAGACGATAAGCCTTGTCTGATACCGGTTTATTTTTTCAGCGGTTATTATGATTATACCTGTCCGCCGACTCTTGCAAAGGAACTGCTTGATAAACTTGAAGCTCCCGATAAAAAATTCTATACTTTTTATAATTCAGCACATTCTCCTTTGTGGGAAGAAAATGATTTAGTGATAGAGGCAATGCTCGAACATGTCAGATAAATATCATCACGGAGATTTACGGAATGCTCTAATAGAAGAGGGAATCAAGATGATTAATACCTCTGGTGAAGATTCCCTGTCCATGCGAAAGCTAGCAGAAAAATGCGGTGTGAGTATGGCGGCTCCTTATGCTCATTTTAAGAATAAGGAAGAGATGATTAATGCCATCAAAAAATATGTTGAAGATGCTTTTTCTGATTATCTTGAAAACTCAATTAACCGGCAGGATGATATAGAAAAACAGATTATTGAACTTGGTAATGCTTATGTCTGTTTTTTTATTGATAACCCTGAATATTTTACTTTCCTTTTTTCACGCGGCTATGTACACCTTAATCTTGATTATAATTCTGATGAAGACAATTTCAAGCCGTACAGAATTTTAAAGGATTTATGTAAATGCTATTTCAACGAAAAAAAGTCTGAACTTTCAGAGCACGATAAGGAACTTGACATCATCCGGATCTGGGCTTCAGTTCAGGGTGTAACATCAATCATCTTTATGAAAAATGTAAAATGGTCCCGCGACTGGAAATCTGAAATTGTGAATATTCTGAAGTAATGAAAGGTAAATATTCTGAAGTTGTATCTGTGGAATTATAATTTTAGAAATATAAAAAAATTATAATTTAGATCAAAACGTATATGGTGAAGAGTTTGTTGATAAAGGAGCTTTAGGGAAATTACAACAGGAGCCTGTATGGATTTAAGAAATTATTATATTGAAGAAGACCTTTTCCCATCGCTGTTTACAAATTGCCTGGAGCGGCCTTATGGTGTTTTGTTTTATAATCCCGACAACAAAGATTCTTTTGATTCAAATCATGCGGTAATTTATAAA
>JAFZWX010000070.1 GCA_017617145.1 Treponema sp.
ATTAAATTAATTAATTTATTAATTAAATAAATTTACATATATATATATACAAATTTTTGATTTTTTTCACTTTACACCCCATTCTTCTCCTCATTCTCTGTTTCACAACCTCTTACCAACCCCAATTTCCATACCCATTCTGGTATCTGCCATATCCCCTTCTTTGGCCTCTTCCTCCCCTGTTATAGCCCCTTCCGTAGTTCATATGGTCATATGTAGTCACTTTGTTTTTTTCATTTGGATCCCGGATGTACTTTTTTTTCTTGGCTCTTTCGTATGCTTCCATTACTACATCCAGTTCTGTTTTTTCTTTATCCAATTCCACTCCCACATATTCAAGGAGGCTTTTGAAGTTGTTTATCTCCTTTAGTTTTTGCTTGAGTTCTTTCACGAACTCATCCATTCCCATGTAGATCCCATAGTTTTCTTCCAACTCTTCCAAGAAGCCTTTCTCCTCTATCTTTTTCAGGGCATAGAAGGTTATCACAAGGAGTTGATTCCCTCTTTGGCTTTGGTAAGCGTACTCCACTATCTCTTTGGTATCTTGAATGTTTTGGCTTCCTTTCAGTAGCTCTTCAACCATATATGAGTCACACATTTGGCGTCTCATTTGCCTTAAGTCCTCTTCGAAGAACTCGCTGAATCGCATTTTCTCTCTGATTTTTTCTTTGATTTTGTTCCTGGTCCATTCACTGACTTCATTGTAGAGATTTTTGAAGCTTTCTGTGATTCTTTCTTCAGCCATTCTCTTCCCGTACTTCCTGTCATTGTAGCAGTTGTAGAGGTAGTCTTTGTCATTGGTTATGAGGTAGATGATATCTCTGTAGATATCCTGCTTATGGAGCTCTTTGTTGAATATATCTAGATATCTCATTTTGAGGTTTGGATCAATGTGGAACATATCTAGATATATCTCGTCGCTGATTTTGAGGTTACTGTTTACCAGTTTTGATTTCATTGTCTCTCCGCATTCGGGGCCATGGAAGATCCAGTACATTTCCCGGGTTATGAATTCTTCAACGAGGACTTTTTTCATTTTTTTCATTTCGGGAGTGGTCATATCTTTGTTGCTCAAGAAGATAAGCATGAAGAAGTCGCCAATATCCGAGATTATCTTCTTGTTCACTTCGTAGTCGTTCATCTCTATCAGCTTTATCTTCTTGTTTATGTAGGTTTCATACTCCTCTTTGTATTCCTGGCACAATCTTTTGAAGAGGATTATGTATTGGAAGTAGCACGTGATGAAAGCAGACGATATGACTGATTTTCCGTTGAACATCCCAATTATCATCTTATTGAGGATTATGGGCAATATGTCGAAGATCTGCTCTGGCTTGAATTCACTTTCGTTCTTGATCTCTTTGAGTGAATTCAGGATTGTTTCTTTGTTTTTGCTGAAGTGTTTTTCATCGACATATATGGGAAGCCAATTGTTGTAGTACTCGTTGTTTGCCGCTTTTACTTGCTGACTGTAGTAGGCCCCGATTACTTTGTTTTGATTTTGATCTTTTCCTGTTTGGATTTTGTAGGCTTCGTAGGAAAGGAGCTCTGGTATGGGGTAGAGCTCAATTTTGTCCTTTCCATAAGCTGATCTTCTTTGGATGATCGGGTAGCCAAGCAGTATCTCAGGATTGTCAATGTAGTTATCTCTTAGCATGTAGCAAGCTAAATTTTCTTTGATTTTTTGCATTTTTCTCTCGTTTCTATTTTTTTCTTTTTTTTCATTTTCTTCTACTTCCATTTTGGTACTCATGTAGTGCATTTTTGGGTATGGATCTTTCCATGAATGGATGACTTCTTTTCCTTCATCATTGATGAAGGTCCTCTTATAGCCATACATAGACTTCATAAGTGTGTTTTTGATTTCGTCCTTTGATGGAATCCGATTTAAGGGGAGATCTGGATTGCTGATGAAGTTCTGTACCTGGAGGAGAATCGTGCTGATGGTGTAGGCAGGATTCCATCCAGTATGCTCTTCATCAGTGTTCATGCCAAACTCGTTGTCTAGAAAGTTGATGCACAACTTTTTATACCCACTATAGTCTCTGAAGATGTGATGGTGGTAGTCTGAGTCAATTCTTTGCTCGGGGTATATGAGCACTTTTGGAGGCTTTATGGGGTATTCATCTGGAATTGACATCACTAGTTGGACTTTGTATCCTTGATATGGCCCCATCATTAACTCCATGTTAATGACGTACTTCATAGGATCATTGTCAATTGATGCCATTCCTATACCTTCAAGTGGGCATTTATGGAGTTCTTTGATATCGTTTGATATCCTTTTGATTGCAATAGCTTTACTAGTCTTCATTTTATATGAATATAATTCATTTATTCGCCTTAAATACTATTTTTTTATACTTAAATAAAGGATGATTAATTCTATTTATTTTAATTATATTATAAAAATTTTTCATTTATCTTCATTTCCTTTTTCATTAATTTCCTTATTAAGTATAATATCATTAATAAAAACATGAATAGGGAAGAAAACAATATTTATTTCATTTCCTTTATATTTTTTATTAGTCATAGCTTGATAGGCACTATCAGCAACCTTAATTTTAGAATATTGAATAAAAATAGACCAAACTCAATTTTTCTTCCTTTTCCCCAATTACCATCATATTTTTTACTTTTCCATATTATCTAAAAGCTTCATCAATTTATTTTCATCATTTTCGTCTTCTCTTCCCAATAATCCCAAAATTTTTAAAATATTAGAAATATCTTTATTTCTCGCATTTTCATTATTATTATTAGCATTTAAAATAATATCAAAAAGCAAACAAAATTGCAGTACTTTTTTCTTTAACAATTGCACTATTATCTAAAGCATTTGTTTTTTGAATTCTAACCATAGATAAATCTTTAACTTTAGAATATAAACTTAATTTTAAAGTATATCCTAATATAATAACTCCATCTAAAAGAATCATTGTTTTTACTTATTCTAAATCCTCCATAGTTAATAATACAACATTTGTATCTTTATTAAGTTCGATAACTTCAATTTTGTGTTCTTTTTCTTCCGCCCTTAATTTCGATGATATAAGATCTTTTTCAAGGATTAGTAACAAAATATATTTCTTTATTTGCTTCTTTTTTAAATTATAATTAAGAGGTATATTAACTAATTGAACCTTTCTCTCAATTAATTGTATTATTTCTTCTATGGAATAAAGTTGGAAATCCATTGGTATCAATCCCAGCATAAATGGGGCTTTAGCAGGTCATTATTTTCATGGGGAATGAATTTCTATATTTTTAATCTATATAATAAAATATTAAATTATAAAAAATATAACTTACTTTCATCATTATTAAAATGGAATTTGTTCTTGAATTTCCACAAAGTTTTTCTTTTTCTTTCTTTATAATCTCTTTTATTTTTGGGCCTTTCTTTTCCTATTATTAATATTTTTACTATGAAAATAATTATTATTTTTATTATATTATGAATCATTCTTAAAATAATCTCTATTTCTTTGCTTAAAATTAATATTTCTTCTGCTTCTACTCATCCTACTCCTACTTCTATTCATATATTTTTATAAGCTCTTACTAATGCTGTTCTTTTTTTTCAATAATAAGAAGCACATTTTTCTATTTCTCTTCTTTCTCTTTCTCCTCTATCTCTATAATCATCTCTATATATGTCTTTATATTTTTCTTTTTCTTCTTGTCTAGATATAGTTTGATTTCTCTTATAAGGTTTATAATCATATTTAAAGTCTTTATTGTAATCTTAATTTTTTTTAAAAATATTATCTGCTCTTTCCTGGGAACTATAATATATTTTTCCTTTATTTTTATCTCTAATAGTTATTATAATTTCTGAACCAGAAAAAAAATTTATTTTTTTATTTCTATAATAATATTTCATTTTGTTACTTTTATTAAATTTGTTGCTTGCATTTAATCTTCTTTCAGAATTTGTTTCCATTTTTTTTAGTTTTATATTATTTAATATTTTAACTATTTTAACTATTTTAACTAATTATTTAAAATATTAAATAATAAGGGTTAAACACTGGGGATTGGGGATTGGG
>JAFZWX010000071.1 GCA_017617145.1 Treponema sp.
ATTGTTATCTGCACAGGCCAACGGCAGGCAGAAAAGTTTAAAACAAAAAAGGTCGCAGAAATACCATTTCTGCGACCTCATTGTCGTTTGATATTTCTTTTATATAATATTTATGTTTATTTGTCAAGCAGTATATTAATCCTGAAGTGCTTCGTAGCCCTCTTCGCCGGTTCTTACCTTAACAACATTCTGAACATCGTATACGAAAATCTTTCCGTCGCCGATGTGACCTGTGTAAAGAACTTCCTTGGCGGCTGTTACAACAAGGTCTACCGGAACTTCGCTTACTACAATATCTACCTTGATCTTTGGCAGCAGGGTCATATCCATTTCTACACCACGATACTTCTGGGTGTTTCCATGCTGAACTCCGCAACCAAGTACATTTGTTACTGTCATACCAGTTACGTTGATGTCATTCATTGCAGCCTTAAGCTCGTCGAACTTGCTCTGGCGTGTGATGATAGAAACCATATGGAACTTTGCATCAGGGCGGGCTGTAGCCTTTGCAACAGGTACTGCCTTTTCAACCGGAACTGTACCTGAAGCATCTGCAGCAGCGTCTCCGCCAAGAACCTGTGGAGCCATGATAAAGCCTGCGTAGCTGGAATCAATTCCGTGTTCGAGCTTATCAAGTCCGATAATTTCTTCTTCGCGACTGGCACGAAGTCCGTGGAGCTTTTTAATCAAAATAAAGGTTATAAGCATACAAACTGTTGTCCAGGCAAGGATTGAAACTTCACCAAGACACTGAACACCAAGGTGCTTTACACCGCCACCGTATAACAAACCGCTTTCTACGTTGAATAAACCATCACTCAAAGTACCCCAGATACCGTTTGCAAGGTGAACTGCAACAGCACCAACCGGGTCATCAATGTGGAGCTTAAGGTCAAGGAACTCTACGACAACTACAACTATGATACCTGCAACTATACCGATTACTGATGCACCAAGTGCGTCTACTGTAGCACAAGTTGGTGTGATTGCAACAAGACCTGCAAGCGAAGCGTTGAGTGTCATGGAAACATCAGGCTTACCGTTCTTTACCCAGGTAAAGATCATTGTTGTAACAGCGGCAACTGCAGGGGCAATTGTTGTTGTTGTGAATACTGCAGCCAGTCCACCTACTCCCAAAAGCTGTGTACAGGCAGCACCGTTGAAGCCGTACCATCCGAACCAGAGGATAAAGGTACCAAGTGCACCAAGTGTCAAAGAGTGACCAGGAATAGCGTGAACCTTTGTTACCTTTCCATTTTCGTCGCGGTCATACTTTCCGATACGTGGACCAAGGAAAATTGCACCAATCAAAGCAGCTGTACCACCAACTGAGTGGATAGCAGCACCACCGGCAAAGTCAACAAAGCCCATCTGAACAAGCCAGCCCTGTGGGTTCCATACCCAGCCTGCTTCAATCGGATATACAACTGCAGAAATGACTGCAGAATAAATACAGTATGCGCTGAACTTTGTACGCTCTGCCATTGAACCGGAAACGATAGTTGCGGCTGTGGCACAGAATACTAAGTTGAATACAAAGCTTGACCAGTCGCATTCTGCAAAGTTCGTGAACAGCTGCATGTTCGGCTTACCAATAAAGCCAAAGAAATAGTTTTCGCTCATCATCAAGCCAAAACCAAGCAGCATAAAACAAGGAGTTCCAATACAGAAATCCATCAAGTTTTTCATTATGATATTTCCGGCATTTTTTGCCCTTGTAAATCCTGTTTCAACCATCGCAAATCCGCACTGCATAAAAAATACAAGTGCAGCACCAATTAAAAACCAAACACTCCAAACTTCACTCATATTAACCTCCTGAGTTGAATAAAAAAAGGCAATGACATCAAATGTTGTGCACAAACATCAGACGTCATTGCCCTTAAAAAAATAGCCGCGTTCTCATTTGAAAAACGCGGCTTCATTGCCTAAATAAAAAGAGGTCGAAGAATTATTCCTTCGACCTCTTTGCCTTAGATGTTCAAACTTATACACTTTTGAAAAAAAAGTGTCAATATATTTTTTAAATTTTTTATTATTTTTTTTATTTGTCAGCACCAAAAGTAGTTTTTATTCTATCTACGGCTTGAATAGTGCGTTCGCGGGTACCAAATCCTGTTAGTCGTAAATAGCCCTCACCCATTTTTCCAAAGCCACTGCCAGGGGTTCCCACAACGTTGCATTTTTCAAGAAGTTCATCAAAGAAAGACCAGCTTGTATAACCCTGAGGAATCTTGAGCCAGACATAAGGTGAATGCTCTCCTCCAAAGGCTTTAAAGCCTGCCTGAGTAACTCCTTCATAAATGATTCTGGCATTTTCACGGTAAAAGTTCAGATTTTCCTGAATCTGCTTCTGTCCTTCATCTGAATAAACAGCCTCTGCCGCTCTTTGAGTTATGTATGAAACTCCATTGAATTTTGTAGACTGACGACGGAACCATAATTTATTAAGCTCTGTTCCTTCAAAAACAAGGTCATGTGGAACTACTGTATAGCCGCAGCGCAAGCCTGTAAATCCTGCTGTTTTGGAAAATGATCTTAATTCTATAGCACAGGTTCTTGCACCAGGAATTTCGTAAATTGATTTTGGAATTGCAGGATCTTTAATAAAGGCTTCATAAGCAGAATCATAAAGAATGAGACTGTGATTTTTGTTTGCGTAATCTACCCATTTTTTAAGATATTCTTTTGAAGCAACAGTTCCTGTAGGGTTATTTGGAAAGCAAAGATAAATTATGTCTGCTGCTGGAGAGTTATCGTCCGGGAGTTCCGGTAAAAAATTATTTTCTTCACTGCATGGCAAAATGATGATTTTGTTTTTGCGGCCGTTCATTATATTTGTATCAATGTAAACCGGATAAACAGGATCGCAGATTGCAACGGTATTATCAGTTGCAAAAATGTCGCCAATGTTTCCGCAGTCTGATTTTGCACCATCGGAAAGGAAAATTTCATCCAGCTGCATATTTATATTTCGTTCAAGATAATCTTTTTCCAGGATTTTCTGGCGGACAAAATCATAACCCTGCTCTGGAGGATATCCACGGAAGGTTTTTTCGTCTGCCATTTCATCTACAGCTTTATGCATTGCATCAATTACAGCAGGACAAATTGGACGCGTAACATCGCCAATTGAAAGTTTAATTATATCTGCCTGTGGATGTGCGGCAGCGAACTCTCTTGTTTTTTTGTTTACTGTTGAAAAAAGATAGGATTCTTCCAGGTCTAAAAAGTTTTTGTTGATTTTCATAGCGGTTTTATACTCCTTAAAAAACCGATAAACGGGCATGTCAAGGCTTTAAGCGAAGCGTGCCTTGACGTGGCCGTATATCATATGTCTCCTTCAAATACAGTTACTGCAGGACCTGTCATATAGACACTGTCTTCCTGGCGGCCGCTCCATTCAATCTGAAGGTCTCCGCCCAAAAGATGAACTGTTATTTTTTCTCCTGCATCTACAAGATTGTTCAAAATTGCAGCAACAACTGTAGCACAGGTTCCCGTTCCACAGGCTAAGGTTTCGCCGGTTCCTCGTTCCCATACACGCATCCAGATTGTGCGTCTGTTTTCTACAAAGGCAAATTCTGTATTTGTACGCTCCGGGAAAAAGCTGTTATTTTCAAAATAAGGTCCAAGTTCGCAGACAGGAAAGTCCGCAGGCTTTTTATCAATGAAAACAACTGCATGAGGATTCCCCATTGAAACGCAGGTGATTTTGTATTCCTTGCCTTCAACAGTAAGCGGGTGCATGATAACACGCCCTTCGACAAGCTCAGGAACCACAGGTGTTCTCACCGGTATTTTCTCTGCTTCCAAAATCGGTGCTCCCATATCAACACTAAGCCAGGTTTCTTTTTCGCCGCGTTCGCCTTTAATAACCTTTAGATGCTTTACAGCTCCCATAGACTCAACTGTAAACTCGCGCCCTGTGGTATAGCCTGCATCGTAAACATATTTTCCAACACAACGGATTCCGTTTCCGCACATCTGGCCTCGGCTTCCGTCTGCGTTATACATTACCATTTCAAAATCTGCCTTTGTTCCTTTTTTGATAAGAATAAGGCCATCACTTCCAATTCCAAAATGCCTGTCAGAAACTTTTTGTGCAGCAGCAGCTTCATCTGCAATTGTAAAACCTTGCGTGCAGTCAACATAAACATAATCGTTTCCGCAGCCCTGCATTTTTGTAAACTTCATTTAATCCTCCACATACATGGATTTAAAACAAAAAAAGGTCATAAATACACTCCCCCTGTAAGGAATTATATTTATGACCTCTTTGCCATAGTTAGTTTGTTTTAACTATTGTACGTAAAATTGTCAAGCAACCTTTTTATTTTTTCTCTTTGATCCCTATTTCTAATGAAGTTTTATCTTTAGCATTTAAAGCCGAAACAGCCTTTTGTCCTGTAGCTTTTTCGTATTCCTGACGAGCTGTATTTGCAACTTTTCCACCTCGAACAGCTACTTTTTTGTTTTCGTTAAAACCTTCCGGTTTTTCATGTTTTGAAATTGAAGTTGCCGTAACTTCGGCAAGCATATTCAAAACAAGTTCAATATTAGTCATATTATCTCTGAGATTTTCTTTTTTAAGACCTTTCTTCTGTTTGTATTCTTTTACCGAAAGTCCACTCCAGGCTTTTGTCATCTCGTTCGTAAGAATTGCGTATTCTTTTTCTTTTTCAATTCCACGGGCCTTCCATTCATCAGTAAGCTCTTTTCGCATTTCAATTGTCTGTAAACGCTGATTAATCCAGCCTTCTGTATATCCTTTGGCACGGTAAAACTCTGCACCACGAAGGATTGCTTTTTCTGGGTCGGCAATTTCATCCAAACGGTCAGCACCTACCTGTGCGAGCCACACCTTAAATGGTTCCGCTTTTGGAGATGGAATTGATTGAACTAAACGGAGTACCCCTTTTGTATTAAGAACATCTGTTGAATAATTTTTCCCATCAGATGCCGGGAGCTTCAGTTGGTGACAATTTGTCACCAACTCACTACCTTCAGTTTTTAAGCGTTGCTTTAATTTATTCCAATACTTTCTTGCTGTAGTATAATCAGCACTATCTGCTAAAATCCAGCAAATATCCACTACCGAAAAATACCAG
>JAFZWX010000072.1 GCA_017617145.1 Treponema sp.
TCTTGTAAACGGAATGTTCAACTTCTTTGTAAAGGTTGCAATTATTCATAAAAGAATGCAGCGCAAGATGTTTGATCAGAATCCTTGCTTTACAACTTACATAACTCCGGTATGGTGGATTTTGTTCTTCATTCCTTGGATTTTAATGTTCCCGCTTTACTGGCTTGGTGACCTTATTGTATTCCGCAAAATCAAGACAATGCTTGGAAAAAACTTCCGCTGCGGTGTTAGTGGTGGTGGTGCTTTCCCTCCAAATATCGACGAATTCTTCTGGGCAATCGGAATCAGAGTTCTTGAAGGCTATGGTCTTACCGAAACTGCACCTATTGTTTCTGTACGTCCTTTTGCTGCTCCTGTATTCCGCACAATTGGTTCTCCAATCCGTGGTGTTAAGGCCCGCATTGTAGACCCTCAGGATGGATTTATTCTTAGCCGAGGTAAAGAAGGTGTTCTTCAGATTAAAGGTCCAACTGTAATGAAGGGCTACTACAAAAACCCAGAGCTTACAGACAAAGCTTTTACTGCAGACGGCTGGCTCGACACAGGTGACCTTGCAATTCAGACAATTCACGATGAACTTATTATTAAAGGTCGTATTAAAGATACAATCGTTCTTCGTGGCGGCGAAAACCTTGAACCGCTTCCAATTGAAATGAAGCTTGCTGAATCTAAGTTCATTAAAGCTGCTGTTGTTGTTGGTCAGGACAAGCGTTATCTTAGTGCACTTATTCTTGTTGATGAAGAAGAAGTCCGGAACTTTGCTGCCGAAAACGGAATGCAGTATGACACTTACGAAAATCTTTTGAAATCAGAAGAAATTCAAAAGCTGTATGAAACCGAAATTAGCAATTTGATTAATGCAAAAACAGGCTTTAAGATGTTTGAACGCATTAACAAGTTCACACTCATTACAAAGCCGTTCGAAGTTGGTGTTGAACTTTCTGCAAAGCAGGAAATCATGCGCTTCCGCATTAATGATATTTACAAGAAAGAAATTGACGCTATGTTCAAAGAGGACGACGACTAATGAACATTCATCTTTTGGAAATGCCGCTTGATTTTGGAGCGAGCAGACACGGTTCCGATATGGGACCTTCGGCAATTCGTTTAGCAGGAATCAAGGAAAGACTTGAGTCTCTTGGTCACACCATTTCAAACCATTCCGACATTTTTTCTGTTTCGCCACAGGAATATGAACATGCCGGCAATCCAAAAGCAAAATATCTTAAACCAATTACAAAGGCTTGTACAAAGCTTGCAGAGCGTGTAGAAAAAATTTGTGCTGCTGGTGAGTTTCCGCTTATACTTGGTGGTGACCATTCAATCGCACTTGGTTCCATTGCAGGTGCTGCGGCTTATGCAAAAAGCAAAAAAAAGAAAATTGGTGTTCTTTATGTCGATGCTCACGGTGACTTTAATACTCCAGAAACTTCTCCAACAGGAAACATCCACGGAGAATGTCTTGCAGCTTGTGCTGGGCTTGGTTTAAAAGAGCTCACAAATCTTTATTACGAAGGCCGCAAGGTTGACCCAAAGGATATCTGCTTTGTAGGTGTGCGTGCCCTTGACCCTGAAGAAAAAAAGCTTATGAAACAAGCAGGTGCCACAGTTTTTACAATGAGCGATATTGAACGACAGGGATTTCCTGCAATTGTAAAACAGATTACAGTTTTCTTTAAAACCCACGCCGATTATATTCACGTCAGCTTTGACATGGACGTGCTTGACCCGATGTTTGCGCCGGGAACTGGTATTCCTCTCCCTGGTGGATTAACAAACAGAGAAGCGCTGCTCCTTATGGAAGAAATGTCCGCAACAAAAAAAGTCCTTTCTGCCGAAATTGTCGAAGTAAACCCAATTCTTGATGTCCGAAATCAGACAGCTGCCCTTGCAGTTAGCCTCGCGGCACGGCTTATGGGTGAGACACTCTTCTAGACCACGTCATTGCGAGGAGCAAAGCGACGCGGCAATCCACAAAAAATGTTGCCATTTTAAAAAATAATTATTATCTTTAAATATAGATTGTCGGGTCAAGCCCGACAATGACATACTTTTTGTGTCATGACAATGACATATACTTTGTGTCATTACCGGGCTTGACCCGGTAATCTATAATCAAAAATCGAGGCTACACATGGCAAAACACGAATTTCAAACAGAAGTAAATCAGCTTCTTAAACTTATTATTCATTCACTTTATTCAAACAAGGATATTTTCCTGCGCGAAATTGTTTCTAACGGTTCAGATGCGCTGGACAAGCTTAAGTATCTTACTGTTTCGGATGATGCTTACAAATCAATTAAATTTGACCCGCGCATTGATATTTCTTTTGATGAGAAGGATTCTGTACTCACCGTTCAAGATTCCGGAATTGGTATGAACGACGAAGATTTGACAAACAACCTTGGTACAATTGCACGTTCCGGCACAAAGGCTTTTATGGAACAGCTCACCGCCGAGGCTTCTAAAGATTCTGCACTCATCGGTCAGTTTGGTGTAGGATTTTACTCTGCATTTATGGCTGCTAAGAAGATTGATGTTTATACACGTAAAGCTGCAGGCGATGGAAAAATCTGGCACTGGAGCAGTGACGGAACAAACTCTTATGATATTGATGAAATTGCAGCAGATTCTGCAACAGCAAAAAAATACGGCTTTGATAAACCTGAGCTTACCGGTTCTGCAATCGAAATGCATTTGAATGATGACAGCAAGGAGTTTGCTTCACGCTGGAAGATTGAAGAGCTTATTAAAAAGTACAGTGACCACATTGCCTTCCCTATTTATCTTCATTACGAACAGAAAAAATATGATGACAAAGGAAACGTTACCGGAAGCGAAAACAAGGTTGACCAGGTAAACAGCGCAAGTGCTTTGTGGAAGCGCCCGAAGAACGAGCTCAAGCCTGAAGACTACAATGAGTTCTACAAAACAATCGGCCACGACGGACAGGATCCTTTGCACTATGTTCATACACATGCCGAAGGAACTCAGGAATACACAACGTTGTTCTATATTCCGCAGACAGCTCCGTTTGATATGTACCAGGCCGATTACAAGAGCGGCGTAAAGCTTTATGTAAAACGAGTTTTCATTACCGATGATGACCGTGAATTACTGCCTGCTTATCTGCGATTTGTTCGTGGTATTATTGATAGCGAAGATTTGCCTTTGAACGTTAGCCGTGAAATTTTACAGCAGAACCGCATTTTGGATAACATCAGAACTTCTTCTGTAAAGAAGCTTTTGGGTGAGTTCAAAAAAATGGGCGAAGCTGCAGACGCTGCCAAAAAAACAGCCGAAGACAAACGTACCGACGAAGAAAAGAAAGCAATTGAAAAATGGGCTAAGTTTGTAAAAGCCTTTAACCGCCCGATGAAGGAAGGTTTATACGGCGACTATTCCAACCGCGAAGAAATTGCCGAAATTGTCCGCTTTAAGAGTACAGACGCTAGTGGTACCGGCGACGACAACTACACAAGCTTTGCCGCATACGTAGAAAGAATGAAGCCGGAACAGAAGGCCATCTTTTATATCAGCGGTTCGGATGAAAAGAACCTTCGTGCAAACCCGCTTTTGAAGGCTTACACCGACAAAGGTTTTGAAGTTCTTATTATGGATGACGACATTGACGATATTGTTATTCCAGGCTTTGGAAAATATAAGGACTACGAGCTCAAAGCTGTAAACCGCAGTGGTGCCGACGACGATCTTGTAGACAACAAAGAAGAAGCCAAAAAGAAGGAAGAAGAGTTCAAGCCTGTAACAGAAAAGATTAAGAAGGCTTTGGGCGAAAAGGTAAAGGAAGTTAAGCTTTCTAAAACTTTGAGCGGCAACAACCCAAGCTGCATCGTAGTAGACGAAAACGACCCAAGCTACCAGATGATCCAGATGATGAAAGCTATGGGTCAGGCCGGTCCAGAACTCAAACCAATCCTGGAAGTAAACGGCGACCACCCTCTTGTAGCAAAACTCAAGGATGCCACCGACGAGGCCGTGATAACAGACGTGAGCGAAGTTCTTTTGAGCCAGGCCTTGCTTATTGCAGGTGTTGAACTTAAAGAACCAGCTGTGTTTGTTGAGCATTTGAATAATTTGTTGAGTAAGTAATAGATTCCCGCGTCAAGCGCGGGAATGACAAAGTTGGTCATTGTCGGGCTTGACCCGACAATCTTTTAGAAAATCGGGCTTACTGAGGCTCTCGAAGGGCCCCACTATAAAGCCATGTCTCAAGAAGATTTTTCAAATATATCCGTTCCTCCAAAAGTTACTGTTTCAACAATTGAAGAATTAAACAAAAAGTTGGATGAAGGTCTTGAAGATATAAATTCAGGAAATGTCGTTCCAGCCGAAGTTGTTAATCAGCGGCTTCATGAAAAATACGGAATATGAAAATAATCAATTAATCAAATCATTTTCTAATACAGATTTAATATCATTTATAAGTTTTTCTTGTATTTGATTTTTAAGTTCATTTCTTGAAACAGAAGTATCTCTTAAAAATAAATCTGCAGGATGAATTTGAAGAGCGTTTGCAATAGATAGAATCATATCAAAAGAAGGTTTTGCCCGACCTGCTTCAATTGCTCCAATCATCCCATTAGAGCAGTCACATTCTTCTGCAAGCTGAGCCTGCGAGATATTTTTCTTTGCGCGGTAATATTTCAAATTTATGAGGAGAAATCATGTATTGTAAACAATGCGGAAAAGAAATCAATGGAGATGTTTTATTCTGCCCAAACTGTGGTACAAAACTTGATGAAAATGAAGCACCTATAAAAACTGATACGGGTGAAAGTGAAGCTGTAACAGGATTTATCCTAGGTCTTGTAAGTTTATTGTTTTGGGTAACTATTATTGTACCAATTTTAGGATTATACTTTAGTAGTAAAGGAAAAAACTCCTCAAAAGCAAATTTTGCGAAAGCCGGTAAAATTCTATCAATAATATCTTTGTTTATTCCAGTTTTAGGTTTATTATTCTTCCTTGCTATTGGGGGTAGTTCTTTGGCAACTAAGATTATGGCTAAAAATTCAGCCAAAAACGCATATAATCCCAATATATCAGCAGAACAATATCAAGGAGAAAAAGAAGAAACTGATTATGATTGGTATAAATCCGTTGGTGTCATTCAAACAACAACCTGTGATGAAACCCCTGCAACAGTACGAATTAACGTATATCTTGGATATAAGAAAGGAGATACCGCTACATCTACAGAAATTACCTCACGATCTGTTGAATTAAAAGATTTCTTGAGAAGATATTTTCGCGGTAAAACTGCTGCTGAATTATTAAATTCAAACAATGAAGAAAAATTGAAAATGGAAATACGAAACGGTATTAACGATAATGTTCTTTCTAGTTCTAAAATCAGAGATATTTCTTTTGATCAGTTGGATGTTATTGAACCGAATTAAAATACCGTGTGTGGGTAAAATAACACGCATTTTAGATAATAAGTCACAAATCGCGTGTAAATACAAAAGGTTTTGATTCTTGTGTACACGCGGATGAGGTTATAGCGTATTGTTGCGCGTGTATTATAGGAAATTTTGTGGCATTGAATACACGCGGAATCAGTTAGACTTTTCAAAAGGCATGTATGCGGGGTTTTAGGGGTGGCAACCCCTAGGCGGTGGGGTAACGGAAAAGACCGAAGCGAACGAAGTGAGCGAGGACTTTGAAGTTAGGGGAGGTCGTCCTCCCCTCATTCACTTATTTTATCACATCTCCAAACAAAATCCTGATATAATCCCTTGATTCATGCATAATTCTATCAATAAACACATCGTGCTCAATCTGGCGGTAAAAAATCAGATATTTTTTGAAATGAATAAAACGGTAAGCGGTTTCAAGCCCGTTTGGAAGAAAAACTTTTACACCAATATTATCCAGAGTTTTTAAATCTTGGATTGCGTTTCTTATGCCATCGATTGTATTTTTTGCAGCAATAGGGTTTTGCAGTTCAAAGCGGATGTAATCATATGTATCGTCCATATCGGCAAGCGCTTCTGGAGAATAATGAATTGTATTAGGCATTAAATTTTTCCTCAAAATGCTTTGTTACATTTTCTTCGGAAAGCCAGCCTTTTGTTTCGCCGGCAACTTTGCCTTTTTGAAGTTCGTACATAAGTTTTAACGATGCTTTTGTTTTTTCGAAATCTTCGTATTCTTTGATGTCGACAATTGCGTAGGAACCGCGGCCATTTTTTGTTAAATATACAGGTTCATTTTCATGAACTTCCATTAATACGGATGCATAATTTCTTAAATCGGATACTGGACGGATATTTGGCATTTTTTACCCCTTATTTTATGACTTATCTTATGTATAATATTATAGCATTTCTTATAATATATTCAACATTTTTATATGTGGATTGCCACGTCGCTACGCTCCTCGCAATGACGAGGTATCGTTTTTTACACATTCCCGGCAAAAACAAATTCAAGGTTTTCTTTTGCAATTTCTACAAGATTCATAATTGTGGATATTGGAGTTGCTTCCTTGTCTGTGAGCTTAAAGGTAGGGAAAAATCTTGTAATATGAAGCGGGATTTTTTTGTTGAATTGTTTTTCAAGAGTGGCGACCCAGGCAGAAAGCTCCCTCATTTCTTCAGGGCTGTCGTTTTCGCCGGGGATAATTAAAGTTGTTAGTTCTACGTGGCAGGACTGAACTGCGCCTGTAATAAAATCTTTTACCATTTGAAAGTCGCCGTCTAGCAGGTTTTTGTAAAAGCTGCTGGTAAAGGCTTTTAGGTCAATGTTCATGGCGTCTATGTAAGGTGCAATTTCTTCAAGCACTTTTTGCGTTGCGGTTCCGTTTGTTACAAGGATATTTTCCAGGCCGGCTTCTTTTGCCAGTTTTGCTGTGTCGCGTACAAACTCATATCCTATAAGCGGTTCGTTGTAGGTAAAGGCAAGGCCTATGTTTCCACGAGCACGCAGATCAAGTGCCACCTTTACAATTTCCTCTGGCGTATATAACTCTGCCCTGTCTTTATATTCAAATGCTTTCTGCGACCACGAAATACTGTAATTCTGACAAAATAGACATCGCAAGTTACAGCCGTATGACCCCAGCGACAAAACCTTGCTGCCCGGCCTGAACATTTTTAGCGGTTTTTTTTCTATGGGGTCCAGCGCAAGGGAAGTGAGCTTTCCGTAATTAGCAGGAACTATTTTTCCATTAAGACACGTACGTGCCCCGCAAAAGCCTGTTGAGTTTTCTTCTAATTTGCAGTGGCGAAAGCATACATCACAAATTGGCATACTGTGTCCTCGCTGCTAATAATGGCGCACAACTTCAAAGCGGAAAAGTTCCACATCTTCGCCGGGAGCAATGCCTCCTTTTCGACTTGCAATATCAACCTGCTGTTCAACTGTGTCTACACCATCAAGGTCGGGAAGAAGAAGGCCTCTCTTGTAGCCGCTCTGAACAATTACACCGTATTTTTTTACGTCGAGTTCTGCCTTAGATTTTATTGGTTCCGCATCTCCCAAAACATCAACATTTATATCAAGATATTTTAATTCATCCTGGGTTACCGGTTCAAAACGCGGGTCTTTGGAAACTGCGCTCACGGCATTGTGAATTATTTCCTTGGCAAGATTTTTTTGAGTAGCCGCAATTGTTCCTATACATCCGCGCAAAGCTCCAAACTTATGAACAGAAACAAAAGCACCGGCTCTGGCCTTCAAAAGCTCCTCTGGCACCCAGTCTGGCAGCGGCATAACGTCTCCGTTTTTTACAAAGTATTCTGCAGATTCGCGGGCAAGCTTTACGTATGCATCAGACTTTGCACGTTTTTGTTCCAGCTCTGCCTGCACATGTTTAAGACGCTGCGCCAGAAAATGTCGTCCTTCATCCTCGCCTTTTGGAATAAAAGAACAGATTCCATAGCCAACCCCTGTAACATCCTCATGGGAATATTGGGTAGCCTCCACAGCCTTACCATCGAGCGCACCTGCCATAATCACAAAGGATTTATGACCGCACTCTGCTGCCTTTTCGCAAAAGTTTTCATCAAAATCAAAAAGTTCACCAAAGCGGGCACCGGAGCACACATCCATTATACGTTCATCATAAACTGGCCCTTCTTCTGTAAAACCATAAGGACCATATTCCTGAAGCTTGTGTGACAAATCGCCGCTTGCAACATAGACAACTTTGCGGTCAAGTTCTTCAACCGTGTCCTTTATCATCATGCCATATTCATAATGCTTTAAAAGATCATAACCCGAAAGCCCCGTACGAACAAGCTTAAAATCCTTATATTTCTTTAAGATAAACCAAAGCGGCACCATAGTTCCGTGATCAAGTTCTGCACGTTTTTCACCAAGAGTACCTGCCGGAAAGCCTTTGGCCTCTGCCTTATCAGCAAGCACATTCACAAGCTCCTGGTCATACTCAAGATCAAACTTTACCCCAGGCGCACCAAAATCAGCAAAAGAACCTTCAGCCCTTGCCCCCGGTGAAATATGAAAATAATCAGAATACATTACGCTATGAGGACTTGAAATAATAATTGTCTGAGGCTTAAGTTCTGCAATTTCCTGGGCAACTTTTTCATACGCCTTAATTGTTTTTTCTACCTGCTTTTCACTTCCCCGCCCAACTTCCGGCACAATCATCGGCGGATGTGGAACCATATAGGCTGCTAAAATCGACATGCAAAACCTCCGTAATTATTCTTTCTGCTCAGCGTACGCTTTCTCTTATTGTTTTCCAATCCGGGCATCTTTTGTAATTTGGTCCAGGGAACTCACAATCCCTATTCCATGGGCGGTCAAAAACCATAACCTTTAAGTCTGGCAAATGATCAAAAAATTTAAAAGCATGTGGAGAATCTTCAACTGCAAAATCAAAATGCATTTTGTAATAGTCTTCAAGTTCAAGCCCAAAGGTGCTGTTTTTTATAAAGTTATCGCGTCCATATTTATCAAGACAGTACATCTGAACCCGCTCGAGCCCATGTTCATTTAGCCAGGCACGGGAAACATCAAAAGTGCTCATTGGTCTGCCTGTAATAATTTTTACATCATGACCCTGATCAATCCAGTTATTAATTGTCTGGACAGCTCCCGGAGTTTCTTCATACGACAAAAGAATCTCCGGCTTATGCCCTTGAACCATCAGCTCATCATATTTGTCATCAGACAACGAAAACGATTTTTGCAAATTAAAATATCTGATTTTTTCATACGGAACATCAACTCCAAAAAGCTGGGCCGCAAGCTTAGAAAAATATCGCGCTGTCTCGCAAAGACAATCATCAAAATCAACGTAAATATTCATATTCTAAAACTTAATCCTCAAAAATCTTATAAAGTTAATTACTGCGCGAAGTCCTTCATCGCACATAACTGCAACAAAAACTCCGAGCATTCCCATTTTGAAAACAAAAACAAAAAGTGCTGCAAGTCCTACAACTCCAACAGTTCCAAGAATCTGAGTAAAAAGCATCCATTTTGTGTCGCCGTAACCGCGGATTCCGTTACCTACAATGATGTTGCCCGACTTTCCAAAAAGGTTGGCCGCTACAAGAATAATGAAAATTACAGACATCTCAATAACTTCTTTATCAGTTGTAAAGAGACTTAATGTGAGACGCGGGAAAATCGAAATGAAAATCAATGCAAAGGCTGCAACAAGGAAAGACCACTTTATAGAAGTTTTTACAACATCGCGGTAAAGCTTGTGATCTTTGGCACCGGTTGCTTCGCCAGTCAAAGTCAAAGTGCCGCTTCCAATAGAACCGATTATTACAACAAACAAAATCTCAACCGTAAATACCATAGAATAAATTCCGGCCGCAGTTTCGTTGATTGTGTTTAAGATTCTTATGATACAAAGATTTCCTACATTCCAAAGCAAATCTTCCAGCGCAGTGTTTACGCCAAGCTTGATTGACTGAAGGTATGGAAGAATTTTTGCACCAACAATGCGCTTAAAGCCAGGGCTTGTAAAAAACTTATCTTTCTTAGCAATTGTTACATACAAAAGATAAAAGGCCCCGCAATATTCTGCAATTGTAGTTCCAAGGGCGGCACCGGCAATTTCCATTCGAGGGAACCCAAACTTACCAAAAATCAGAACATAGTCCAGAATGATATTCAGCCCTGAACGAAGAATTCCGTAAGTAACAAGCGGCTTTGTATAATTTGAAGTCTGGAACACAACACCATACGAAGCACCAAGTCCAAGAATCAAAAAGACTGGTGCATAGATTCTTGTGTATGTTACGCACAGCTTCATTACGTTTTGCGAAACCCCCATAAGCCTGAAAACAAGCGGCGTGCAGAAAAGCCAGAAAAAGAACATGAGAACAGGAATTACATTGTGGAACTTTACCATTGAAGCGGCATAATTTTTTGCTTTTTCTAAATCTTTTTCGCCAACCGCGTGGCTTATTAAAATTGAAGCACCTGTAGAAAGTGAATAAATAAATGACATAGTTGTCCACATTGGAGCCGTTGCATTTCCAACAGCGCTCATATAAAGAATATCCATGCGTCCCAAAAAGATTCGGTCAATAATCATCTGCACCTGCGAAATAAGATTACTGAGCATGATTGGAACAAAGATTTTTACCAGCTTGTTTTTATATTCTGATTTGAACATTTATACCTCTCGTATATGTGTATAATAATGTTTTTGTGCAAACATAGCAAACCATCCAGGAGTTGATATCCAGGGCTGGCACCTTCCCCTCTCATCCATAATTTTTGTTTTACAAATCAAAAATCACGGTATAAAATAGTAGTACAAGGATAAATTCTTCATTTCAAATATCCTCAATTACTATTTTAAAAAGTCAAACATTTTTATAACTTCTTGTTCAGGAGCACTCTATGCCGGGAAAAAACAAATTTGGAAAGATGTTGAAACAGAAAAAAACACGTAAGCTTTTCAGGGGAATGCTTATACCGCTTCTTACTCTTACTATTGTAGCCTGTGGATTTTTCTATAGTGTTTCAAATCAAATTTTAAAGGCCTATATGGAAAAACAGTTGGAGCTTTCGGTTGAAAAATTGAACAGTTCTGTTGTACAAAGCATGCAGCCTATAATTATGAACGTAGACAATTTTACAACCTTTGCTGCCGATTATAACGACTATTCGATTCTGCAGCTTTTGCTTTATGCATTCGGCAACAAACTTGAAGATTATGCTACCATGCTCTATTACGCTCCTTATGAACCAAATGAAGGAGACCCA
>JAFZWX010000073.1 GCA_017617145.1 Treponema sp.
GAATTTGCAAGAGAAGTTGCTGATAAGGCTTCTTCACCAAGCTTGCCCACCATAATTGTATCAAGCATATTAACGCCGATTGTAATGAGACTTTGAAGTGCAATTGGCAGGGCAAGTGCAAAAACTTTTTTATAAAATAAAGGTTCGTTTTTAAACAGTTTCATTTTTAAGCACTATACCTTAAATCTTTCAATTTCATCAGCAATTGTTTGTACAGAATTACTCATGCTTGTTGAACTGTTTGTAAGCTGACTTCCGTTTGAAGAAATAACATGTGCTCCTTGTGAAATTGAAGACATATTCTGTTCAATGGAATCAATACTTTGTTCAAGATTCTTGAATTCAGAAATGATCACAGTATTTGCTTCTGACATTTTTACAGAAGAGGTCTTTACCTGTTCAGTAATTACATCCATATCTTTTAGGGCAGAAATAACCTGTTTTGAATTTTCATTTTGAGTTTCCAAAGAAGAACGCATTGTTCGAACAATTGTATCAGTTTGCTGAATTCTTGAAGAAACCGTTGCAAAGGCTTCGCTGGATTCTTTTGAAGCAGTAACAATTTCGCTAATACCGGCCTTGATGCTTTTAAGCTGTTCACCAATTGTTTTTGACTGTGCAGAAGATGTTTCTGAAAGCTTACGGATTTCATCAGCAACGACTGCAAATCCCTTACCGGCTTCACCTGCGTGAGCAGCCTCAATTGCAGCGTTCATGGCCAAGAGGTTTGTTTGACTTGCAATAGAGGCAATTGCAGTATTTGCAGTCTGTAGCATTTCTGACTGAGTTTCAATCTGGCCAATTCTTTCATTAACCTTCTGCTGTTTTGTAACACCATTCTGAGCTTCACCATCAAGAGAACCAAAGGATTGTGCCATTGTTTCCATTGAACTGCTTATAGAAGAAATACTGTCAATCAAATCTTCAACCGAAGCAGAGGTGCTTGATATACTATGGGTTTGAACTTCAATCATTTTTGTAAGAGAGCTTACACCTTCTGCTGCTTCATTAATTACAACTGAAGTTTCTTTAATTCCCTTTGCCTGATTATCAATTTGAGTCTGAACATTTTCTATGCTTAAAGTAATATTTTGAATTGAAGAGTTTGTAGTTTCGGCATTATCCTTCATTTCACTTGCAATAACAGAAAGGTTTGACTGAGAGTTCTTTAGTTCCGTCATCATCTGTTGCATTTTTGCAAGGAAGTTATTAAAGCCTTCAATAATATGAGGAATAACCTTAAAAGGCGTTCTGATTTTTGGATTAAGACGCTGGGTAAGATCTGCATCTCCTGTTGAAATTGTGGAAATAGCATTGCGAATAGCCCTAAGCGGAGTAATAATTCTGTTCACTGCAAATATAATCAAAATAATAATTACAAGAGTAAGAATAACAACAAATGGAATGGCAACATTTTCAAAAAATGCCTTGACTGTAAAAGGTACAAAAAGAACAAGAGTCCAGCCTACGCGTGTAAGCGGAAGAATACAATATTCACCCTTCCAGGTAGAAAGAAGCTGCATTGTATCCGGAGTTAAATCAGGAACTTTTTTAAGCTCGGGAAGAACTTCATCTATATGTACTTTATTTTCAAGATGGTCAAGATTGAGAGAACCTGAAATTTCTTCGTTGCCATTGTACATATACATTGTAATTCCTTTTTCAAGATTCTCGTACATGGAGTCTACAAAGTCTGTAAGCTCAATACCAGTTCCTGCAATTCCAATTGGTTTGTGCTGATCGTTATAAACAAGAGCATTAATCCACATATATGTTTTTTTAAGTCCAATATCATAATCTACATAAAACTGGTAGTCTACTCCAGAATTAAGAGTGGCATTATACCATTCATTTCCAGGTTCTTGTGGATTAAGATCATAAATAAATTCCATATTGGAATGATATCTTTTATCAACATCAGAAATCCAGAAGGTTCTGTGTGACTGGAACTGATCCTGGAAAATCTGAAATTCACGGAATGCAAGACGCTTAAGCTCAGGGTCAGAAGGATTTTGAAGGTGATCAATTACGATAGGAGAATTAACCATCTGCATTGCAAGCTTTAATTCCGGACCTGTACCGTTATCAAGTTCCAGAAGCTTTGCATAAGAAACGGTTTCAAGATGATTTGCTGTTTTTTTTGAGAATAAATCATGAGAGCCCTTTACACAAACACCGATTGCGGCAAATACCCCCAGAATAATTAAAACAGCTACAATAATCTTTGTTTTCATATTTGTTCTCCCTTTTGAGTTAAATCTTCTTCTTTTGGTTTATCTTTAATAAGCTTAACAAGATTTTTGGTTGACGACCAAAAATCTTGTGTCGTTATACCTGTATTTTTCTTCATTTTAACACGAATTTTCAAATTTTACAAAGAAATATAGTCATTTATACCAACAATTTCTTCCTGAAAATCTCTTTCTGCCTGATAAAGTCCCATGTTACAGAACTGTTTTTCAGTTAATCTAAAAATTCTGACAGTTCCTGTGTCTGGAATATAGTTCTTTATGCGGTTCAGGTGTTTTTCTGCTCCTTTGCGATTGTTTGTTATTCTCATGAAAACTTCACTCTGCAACAAAATATATCCATCTTTTACAAGAAATTTTCTTAAATCACTATAAGCAGCCTTTGTTCCTCTTTTGTTTGTTGGATTAAGTAAAACAAGAATTCTCATACGCAACACCAATTCACTGATTACTTCAATTTATCACAACGCCTATTTTATTTTCACTAAGAACAGACAATGCCATTGTAGAAAGTCTGATGTTTGCGCCGGTGCAGATTATTAGTTCAAGATCTTCGAGAGGAACAGAAACTTTTCAGCGTGTTCTTCAGGAGACCTACAAACTTGAATACTGCATTCAGGTTGCTTCTGTATTACAGATGAAAGCGCACACGCCACTTATTATGCCGTGTGCACAAAAAAGAATTATGGGGAACTGAGGGATTTTTTTGCCTCTATTTCTTAAGCCACGCATCAACCTGTTTTTCTGCTTCCTTGCGGTTGTTCTGGGCTGTACGGCCTGTCATAACAAGAGCCTTTTTCATCGTCACATTTTTGTAGAGCTTTTTGATGTTGTTGTCGGTTCCGCTAAGTCCGCTTCCTTCGTGGGTGCAGAACGGAACGATTGTTTTTCCGCTAAGGTCGTGTGCTTCTAAGAATGTATAGACAACCATTGGAAGGTCGCCCCACCAGATTGGGTAGCCGA
>JAFZWX010000009.1 GCA_017617145.1 Treponema sp.
TAAAAAAATCCAGCAAAGAAGAACTACGTTTGTTCCGTAATGCTTTTTACGCTAAAAATGGGTACATTTTTAATGATTCAACATTAAATGATTTTTTTAATACTTCAATTACTTATTGGCCTGACGATTCTGTAACTCAAAGTTCGATAAAGATGAGTAAAGAAGAAAAAATACTAATTGAAATGATTCAAGCCGCAGAACGAGGCGAATCACCTGAAGCTGTTTTTGATAAATATAAACAATAATCACATAACAAAGCTTCAAAGCCAATAAAAACTTTGTCAAAAAAGTTGCTTTTCGTGGCTTTACGCCACCGCAACTCTTGCGCCAATTCTGCCGTTGGCAGAACCGTTTTTACGGTTTAAGCAGTTGTTATGCTTATATATTAAAATAAGGAGTGAAAAAGATGAAAAAGATTATTATTGTATTTTTATATTTTTTAATACTCATGAATTTATATTCTCAAACTTCAAAAAAAATTTATGTATTACACGAATTAAAATCAAAAACGTATCCAGGAGGAGGATTTGAGATTTCTCCAGAGGGCTTTTATTTTGATGAAGTCGATGATAAGGCTGTTTGTATAAATCCTTTTTTGGATAAATATTATTTTATTGATTTCAAGAATAAAGAAAATTGCATAATTGAGAAGAATGGAAATGCACCATGCGGAGCAGCAGTTTTATTTAATGTAGTTAATGTATATTGGGATAATGGGTATTCTGATATCTATTGGGGTACAAGTGATAGTTTTTTATCATATATAATCAATCCAGAATTATTTTTTGATACGACAAATATTAAAGGTAGCAGTTCAAGAAAATCTGTTCATAATATTGAAAGTGGTTTTAGTTTCATTCTAAAAAAAGATGATGGAAAAATCATTTATTTTATAAATAAAGATGGAATCCCTGGAGCAATAGACACAAAAGGAAAAATTTATACAAATACAGAAGCTGTAGAATATTTGAAAGAATATGATTCAGAGAAATATTCAGTAAGTTTAAAAAGAGCAGAAGAACTTGATTTAAAGAATGAGTTTGAAAATGCAAAAATTCTTGTCTGGGGGAAAACTTTTTATACTACGACGAAAATAAGAGAAAAACTTTATGGGAAAAATTCTCCTTATATTTATGACGACTTAATTCAATATGATCAACAAGGATATGGTTATCAATTATATCTAGAATTTGAAGATACATCATTGTGCATTGTAAATCCTGACGGAATTCGTATTGTACTTGAAAAATTTGAAGGATATAAAAAATATAAGCAAAGTGAAGATGATTATATTTCAACAAGTTGGTATGTTGGCTTTGGTGGTAATATTTATTATTATTTTGCCTGCAAAGAATATACAGTAGTATTCCAAATTCAACGTACTTGGGGAGATCCTGATTTTTATGCAATGGCAATAAACGGATACACTTATGATGAATACGGAAAATATGTAGATGAAATTCTTCCAAAATTAAGTAAAGCTGATTTACGTATATTAAGAAATACAATTTTTGCTCTTTATGGTGTCCATTTTAAGAGTGAAGATTTATCAAAATATTTTGAAAAACAGGTCTGGTACACAGATGAAGGAAAGTCATCAGCTCAAATTATTTTGCCTGCTCATCGGCAGAAGCTTGTAGAAATAATTCAGAAAATGGAAAAATAAAATTGTTGATGGAAGAGAAAATCCATCAGCAGTATAATATAAAGCATAACACAGTTTTCAAAGCCGACACAGGTTCAAGGCCTGTGCGGTTTAAAATATTGTTATGACGACAGGCGCATTGGCCTGCCTTTTTTTAGGAGGAAAAATGAAAAGAATTATTATTTTTCTGATATGCTTATTTTGTTGTCTTAAATGTTTTTCATTTCCTGCAGATAATGAAATTCTTAAATTATATCCAACACTAAAGACATTTACCTATCAGTCAACATTTACCTTTTATTATTCAGAAAACATTGTTGAACTATTACCTGAAGAAAAAAGAATTGAAGGAAGAATATTGAAATTTAGGAATTTGGAAAATACTTTTTTATGTGTTGAGCACGTACATTCTGGTATTAATGATATATGGATTTCTTCAGATGGATCAATAATAATATCTGAACGAGGTAGAAAAGTTATTATTACTGATTCTAGTAATATTTATATAGATAAGCAATTCTATCCATATAAGGTAAGTTCGATTGAAAAATATCAAATAACTAAAGGTACAATACTAAGAATTCCACAGGTATTTTATTATGTAGGGTTAGAACAGAACACAAAGTCTGCTTTTAGTATTTTACAAGAACCAAAAGAAAATTCGGATATAGTTGCAAATATTGCAGTAAATACTAAAGTTGAAGTAATTGGGGTAAAGGGCAACCCCGATGGTTCTTGGAAATTTGGGGACGAAATGTGGGTATTAATTAAATCAGGGATCGGATTAACTGGTTGGGTAAAAGCGTTTTCGATTGCTGGATGGCATGCAAATTATGAGCCAGGTTTTTTACCAATATTTGATCAATCTTATCCCTAATAATGTCTACAACTCTGTATAATTAAAAATCCATTTCAAGATTTGCAAGACAACATTGAAAGTTGTCAAGCGTTAGATCCCAATGCTGCTGGTGGCATTTTTCTATTGCCCAGACTCCAGCTTCCATAGCTGTCATTCTTTTTAATACAGATGGATCAGAAAACAGAAGATACATTCCAATAGATTATCTTTCAAAAGAAATAATCCCAGGTGATAAATTGTTTACAATGCAAGGTGCTTCTTTATATCATTTTGGTATTATGACAAGTAATGTTCATAATGCCTGGATGCGTGCTGTCTGTGGCAGATTAAAAAGCGATTATAGTTATTCCAACACAATCGTCTACAACAACTTCCCATGGCCAAATCCATCAGAAGAACAAAAAAAGAAGATAGAACAAACTGCTCAGACTATATTAGACGCCCGTGCAAAATATCCAGAAAGTTCTCTCGCAGATCTTTATGATGAAACAGTA
>JAFZWX010000003.1 GCA_017617145.1 Treponema sp.
CTTTTCCTTCATCGTTAACCCCATGTTTTTTGCCCTCTGTTTTAATTTTCGGGCATTCTATTTGGGTTAGATTTTGACGTGATTTACATGATTTTTTTCGGTTAGATTTAACGTGATTCAATGCGTTATATTGACTAAATTGCAGTTTTTGTATATAGTTCTATTTACTTATTCCCCGATTGTGTAATGGTAGCACTTCAGATTCTGGTTCTGACTGTGGGGGTTCGAATCCTCCTTGGGGAACTATAAGAAACGGCTGACCATAAAAAAGTCAGCCTTTTTTTATATTTTTTATTCTGGCTCCTTCGAATATCGGTTTAGTTCATCGCCCTCTCAAGGCGGAGAGACGGGTTCGACTCCCGTAGGAGCTATATAAACTTTTTTGAGAAGATAGATAAATGAAAAAACTTTTTGCAGCAATATTCATTTCGTTTTTTCTTCTCGTGGCTTTAGCTGCCACAGATTTTTCCCTTATAAATGAAAAGTTCTTCCCGATTGAAACAGAAGTTGTAAACAAAACTGCTACAACTTATTTTGTTTATGCAGGCATTGATTCTATTGAAATAATCAATGCCGATAAAAGAAATCAGAAAACCAGACTTAAAAAAAACGAATACACCTATAATAATAAAACAGCATGTATTACTTTTAAAAATCCTTTACCATATGAAAACTGCCTGGCAAAAGTTAAAGGAATTCCTGCTCTTCCGTATTCCTGTTATCTAAAAGATTTTGAAGGTTCAAAAGATCAGCTTCTTGTAATCCTGAATAATCTGACTGCTGTAGAAAAAAAGGATTATGTATATGATCCAAAAACAAAACTTATAACTTTTAGACCTGATATAGATATAAGTAATACAAGTTATTACATGGTTTATTATGTTCAAACTTCAAATGGAATTGTTTCAAAAACAATATCAAATGATTTTAATGATGTAATTGCAGAACTTCATGCAAGACATAATCAGCAGCTTTTTGGCGGTCCACTTGTAATTTATAAGGATAGAACAGGAGTTCCTCTTAGTAAGGTTGAGAAGGAAGTTGGTTTTAAGCTTGTTTATTTACGTCCTAGAGTTTGTACGATTTGTGAATCCTACGAAAACAATCAGAAAACTGTGACTGTAATGTGTTATTACAAAAATAAATATGTTGTTTGCACAGAAAATAAGATAATAGAGTATAGATATTGAAAAAACTCTATTTTTTACCGATAATTTAATATATGGTCGAAAGTGATACAAAAAGTTCTTTTGACAGGCTTGTTGCGGGCTTGAATGCCGAAGACAGACTTGCTATGCTCAACAGAATTAATCAAATGGATTCTCAGAATGTTCAACTTGTTCCAGAAACAATTGATTCTGAAACAAATGTTACACTTCAAAAGAAACTCCAGAATGAATCCATTTTTTATAGATTTCTGCTTTGGCTTAGAGCTTTATTTGATAAAAAAACAGTTGAACAGCTATATGGCCAGGATTTGATAAACAGCCTTTCAAGGAAAATTAATACCAGATTTCCTGGAACAATTGATTACAGAATAAAATCTCTTGATTATATTTTTTATGAACGCCTTTTAACAATTAAAGAAGCTGCAGATTTCTTTAAGGTTTATTTTAATTATATCGAAGAGGCTCCTGGTGACTTTTATGTTTTTTTAAGTTCTTTTGTTGCTCCGGAACTTGCAGAAAAAATTAATGCTCAGGCAGATCCTTTTCTGTTACCGTTTTCTAAGCCTATTACTCCTGAGTTAAGAACAGAACTTGCAAAAAAACTAGATGATATTCTTTCAAATATGGATAAAGATACAAAACTAAATATGTATTCAGCTGTATCATCTGCAAACTGGTTGAATAAATTTTGTATGCTTCAATATCTTCATTTTATTTCACAGTTTACGAATGTTACAGGAGATGCATTTACTTGTCCTTATAGTAATGCGCTTATGGATTATAATGAACTGGCTGCAGTTTTTGCAAATATCCATCCGATTCAAAATGAAGTTCTTGAAGCAATATTCCTGTTTTCTCAACGTAAACATCTTACAACAAATGCCCAGGATAAGGATATTGAAAAAGCCGTAAAAGAATTCATGCAGAAAGCACTTGCTTTTATAGGAACTATTAATTCTTTTGTAAACAATGTCCCGATTCGAAATCTTGGAAGAGTTTTAAATAATGATTTTAACTGGCAGCCTGGAAATATGGAGGGTGCAGAAGCCTGGTTCCCTAGTTTCAGAAGCCACTGGCGTAAAATTCAGGATATCCGCTGGAATGATTTTGCTCGTGAACAGAAAAAAATGATGCTCAGTGAAAATTTAAAAACTGATTTTGGACTTGAAGAATTTCCTACAATGGAGTACAGACCCTGGCTGAAGCTCTGGAATCGCATTCCATTTAATCGCGAACTCACTGGCGGATTCTTGTCATGGTTCTGTACCGAAAAATTTGACAAAATAATTCCAGATTTGAATATTGTTGCAATGGAAGGTGTTTTTTATAAAAGTGAAAATCGTTCTGAATATTCAGAAGGGCTTAATAATTTTTCTAATGCAAATGTAATGATGAAGGAACTTCTTAGAAAGCTTTCTCCCGAAGGTGAATATGGAAGGATTTTTGATGATTTTGCAACAAATCGCGTTCATAATTTTCAGGTCCAGAATCAGATTGAATCAATGATGAAACAGATAGAAGATACTGTTAAAGATTCAATTTCTCTTTTTGGAAAAGGTGCTCGTACTATAGAACGCGTTTTCTACGGATTTTTTGAAGAACAGAAGGATGGTATTCACGAAACACTTCAAAATATGACAACAATCCGTGGACGCGACAACAGACGCTTTCTTGATTCTCTAATTTCTACACGACAGCTTTTGAAAAAGACCTTAGCCTACATTTCTGAACTTGAGCCTATTGATTCAATTCAAGAAAATTAAAATATTCCTTTGTATGGATCATTAAGATAATCTTCAAAAGCCTTTTTTTCTACTGTCATTTCTTTTTCAGTTGGTAAGAAATCGTACTTGAAAGACATCTGATTAATTGTCTTTACAGCATCTCCATCATTTTGAATTATAAGATTGAAGTATTCGCTTTTGAAAAGATCACTATCTAAGCTGATATCTGTCTGTGAAGTTTCAATATCAGTAATAATCCATTTGTTCTTTTTGAAGGTTAGGGTAAAGGTATCTTTATTTTTTGTAACATATATGTCGTTGTTTGTTCCTTCTGAATGCAGTGTATAATATTCAACACTATGAACAGATTTGTCACCTTTGTTTATTGTTACACCTTGTTCCTGTGTTATTATTTCCGGCTGTTCTTTGTTCAACTTGAGGTCAAGATATTCATCATATTGTTTGCCGTCAATTTTAACATTTGTTACACCGTAAAGACCAATCATAGAAAGCATAGATGAATTTGTTAGCATTACAAAGAATCTTGCAGGTTTTTGAAAACCGTTATCATCGCCGTTTGATTGACGTTGCTTGCTTATAACATAGACATTGCTTACAGAATCAAGGTATCTGTTTGCTGATTTTCCGTTCACAAATGTTTGCATTAAAGGAATGTCCAGAGTATTAATGCCTTTAAAGAAAGTTTGAATTGTTTGAACAGAAGTTAATCCTTTTGTCGTGTAATCATTCAAATAACTTATGTAGGAACTTCGCGCATAAATAATTACTACAACTAAGGCAATCAGACCGGCAAGAAATGCTGTTGTGTTTCTTCGTAAAGTACGCTTAGTTTTAACTTTGGAATTCTGAAGTTTTTTATAGGAATTAACCTTTTCTTCAAAGGCTTCATCAGAAAGATTTGTTGAAAGGTTTTCTTTTGCATTTGCAAGAAGCTCAAGAGGAAAATCTTTTTGTGGAACAAGATCTTCACTTCTTTTACCCTTTGCTTTTTTACCGGGAATATTTACAGAATTTGAGTTGAGTTTGAGACCATTATTTACGGCAGCAGCAAGCTCTTTATTTATGCCGTTTATACTTAGTTCAAGAGGAAGAAAATTTCTATCAAGTAAATCGGCATTGCGTGTAAGATTATCGGCAGAAGGGTAAGGGTAACGACCTGTGAGCATTTTGTAGGCAACGCAGGAACGAGTAAAACAGATTGCAGGTAAGTCATGAAGAGAAGGATTAATCCAGCAATTATGAAGGTCTGCCTGTTCAACTGCAGAAAGGCCTGCAATAGAATATTTGAAAATATTTTGTGGAAGAAAAAGAAACTTGAGCTTTTTAGCTGAATCAATTCCGTCTACTAAAACACCGCCGCTTCCGTTCAATGGGAGTTCAACTTCTCCATTTGCGGCCTGAGTAAGAATTGTACAATATGCAAGAGATGCGAGGTACATGTTATCTTTGTCGGTAGTAGTTGCCTGGGATGTTCCACATTTTGCATACAGATCAAGTAGTGTTTGTGCGTTTTTTGTAAGAGGATTTTTATTACAGTAAAATACGATGCGTTCGTCAAAGCCTTCAACTTCAAACGATTTTATTTCTGCAAAAGTCCACTTTTCAAATGAAAAATGCAGCGGTTCACCGTCTTTGGAATCGCAGGTTGCAATAATTCCTTCTTCTGTGACTATAGAATTGAAATTTGTTTTACCAAATTTGTATTCATCCAGCCCGGAACTTAATCTGATTTCTCCGTCGGTGATACTAACCACATTTTTCATTTCTTTTTACCTCTTTCCGTCTGCACTGTAAAGATAATCGAAGTAATCCATACTTGTGCTCAAGGTTGCAGGGTAATCCTTAAGATTGTTCTTGTAAGATTCCATGCTCTTCCAGAAGGTATAGAATTCCGGATCCTTGTTGTATGCCTGTGCATAAATTGCTGCAGCTTCGGCATCGGCATTACCTTTGATTTCCTCTGATTTGCGGTATGCTTCAGAAGCAATTGTTCGTTTGTCGCTTTCAAGACGTCCAAGCCATTCTGCTTTTTTACCTTCACCAAGAGAACGGTAAGCCTGAGCAACCTGGTTTCGATCCTTAATCATACTGTTGTATACAGATTCATTAAGTTCATCAGAATATTTTACCTGGCGTGGAACAATATCAATAAGTTCAATTCCGTAGCCTGCAATTTCGGCACGAGCTTTTTCTGCCATCTGCTTACAAAGAACATTACGACCTTTTGTTACAACTTCGTTTGTTGTGTCTGCATTAACAAGATTGTTGATTTCGATTGTTTCTTCATCTGTCTGTTCTTCTACCTTTGCTTCGTTGATGATGTTTGAAGAACGAACAATTTCACTCATGCGGTTCTGTGTAATTACAGTACGGCATGATGAGTCAATGATGTCAGATAGCTTATTATAAGAGTTTGCAAGTGTCTGGAAGTTCTTATAGAAAGCTTCAGGGTCTGTAATGCGCCAGCGTGAAGTAGTATCTACAATAATATATTGATTTTCCTTTGTAGGAATGCGCTGCTCATCTCCGTCGAGCGAAAGAATTAGCTTTGGATATTCAATTACATGATCAAGGAACGGAACTTTAAAATGAAGTCCTGCATCGGTGTGCGAAGCAACAATTTTGCTGAATCGTGTTACAACAACCTGAGTTCCTTCATTTACAATATAGAGTGGTCCTGCGGCAAGAAAAAGTACCACAAGCACAACAATAGTAATAAGCCAGCCAATAAATCGTTTCATTGCTTTATTCATTTTTCGTGCCCTCCTTAGTCCTTAAGATTTTTTACAGGAACAAGGTTTTCAAGTTCGCTGTCGATGAGTGTAGGTTTGTTTTCGCTTCCAAAAATCTCATCCATTGTTTCAAGATAAATACGTTCTTTTGTAACTTTAGGAGAACGCTTATATTCTTCGTAAACTGCATCAAAACGGGCAACATCACCTTTTGCCATGTTAACGCGTTCTGCAGCATAACCTTCGGCAACCTGAATCTGGCGGTCGGCTTCACCTTGTGCCTTTGGAATTTCGGCATTGTAAGATTCCTTACCTTCGTTTATAAAGCGCTTCATATCCTGGCTTGCTTTGTTTACATCTTCAAAAGCAGCCTGAACTTCGGCAGGGGGAACAACGTTCTGAAGCTGAACTGTAGTTACGTTTATTCCAAGTCCAAGAGCCTTATACTGTTCATTCATCATGTCCTGAGCAAGATTCTGGATTGTTGAACGTTCAGAGCTCATTACTGCTAAAATTGCTCGGTCACCAACAAGTGTGTTGATTACAGAACGTGAAATATCGCGGATTGTCTGTTCTTTTTCATAAACGCGGAAGAGCCACTGGTACGGATCTACAACCTTGTACTGGATAATCCATTCAACGTCTACGATGTTCAGGTCTCCTGTGAGCATTTCTGATTCTTCGTAAATGTTGTTTTTGTATTCGTTGTTACGGCCGGCCTTAACAGTTTTAAAACCAAACTGTTCTGCACGGACAGTAGAAATATCGACATTGTAGTTTTTGTCAATTCCAAACGGAAGCTTTACATGAAGTCCAGGTCCCACAGTTGTAGTGTATTTACCAAAACGTGTGATAACTGCATTTTCAGTTTCATCTACAATATAAAAGCTTGAAAATCCTGCCACAACTGCAAGGGCAAGGATAATCATCCAGATAAAGAAAGACGGTTTTATAAGTCGTCGTTTCTTAGCAGGTTTAATTGTTTCGTCTGCCATATTGAACACTCCTTACTTTAAAAATACTAATAATTTTCAAAAAAAACAACAAAAAACGAGTTTTATGGGGTATAATATATAGTATGGAAAAGAAAATAAACGAAAAAAAATCACTCTTACGTGAAGCAGAAAAGGTAGAACGTCAGCGAAAACCTCATCGGCAGCATTCAGTTCTTTCTGGAATTCTTACAAAAATTATAATTATTCTGATTTTAATAATGATTATGCTTGGCGGAGGTTATTTTTTCTTTACAAAGAAAATGCAGCCGCAGAAAGAAATCAATGTTCTTGTAGTTCAGAATCAGCTTTCTTATTGTCAGGAGCTTGTAACTTTAAAATACAGATACAGCGATATTCTTTCCATAAAAAAATCTGTTGCACTTTCAAAAAGCTTCAGCATCATAAAATATACAGGAATTATCCGCATTGGAATTGAAGATATTACTTTGAGTGATATTGAAGTTTATAATGAAGGGAAGGGTGTAAAAATAAAGCTTCCTGATGTTGAGGTTTTAGGAAATGATATTACCTCGCAGGAAGTATTTGATGAATCGCACAGTATTTTTGTTCCAATCACACTTGATGATGTTTTTGTAGAAATTGAACGTTCAAAACAGGCCACACTAGAAGAACTTTTAGATGAAGGCATTATGAACGAAGCACGCGAAAGCGCAAAGAAAGTAGTTCAACAAATAATGATGTCAGCAGGCTTTGAAGAAGTGATTGTAGTATAAGAATGATTTAGCCCCGATGCACTGCCGTCAACACGCAAACTCCCTTTTCGCCCTGTTTGCGTGTTGACGGTAGGGCATTGGGGCTTATTTGTTTTAGTCTACCACAATTACTGACGCACTGCGGCCGTCGATGGTGTAGGCTTTTTCGGGATTCGTGTTGTCCAGAACTGGAGTTAGACCTATATAGTAATTGTAGTAATATTTTCCAGTTGGAAGTGGCAGACTGAGTTCATAAAAACCAGGTGAAGTTTCTTCAAGAGTGTAAATCCACGGATCCCAGTTTGTAAACGTCCCGGCAAGATGAAGGTTTAAACCAGTTTCGCCTTTGTAGATGAAGCGTATGGCGTCATCTTTTGTTTTTTCTGTATATTCGTAAATTTTCCCCAGATTATCAACCTTCGAAAAGTATAAGTTTACACTGTCGTCATATTCTTTGTTGGGATTTAGAGGATCTGTTGTCCAAAGTCCGTCCATAATCATGCGATATTTGATTGTCTGAATCTTGTGTTTACGTTCATAACAGTAGAACATGTGTACAGGAGTTTTGTTCCCGTCTGCATCAACCTTCATAAGAATCTGAAAAGGATGAATCGTTTGAAAATTTTCAAAATCAAACGCGATTCCTACACTTCGGAGATCTACACTTGCTGTGAAAATAATATAATCTTCTGTAACAATAGGTGCACATGGCTCGTCTATTTCGTGAATAAGCTTGTCGAGTTCATAAGGCTGATAGATAACCTCTTTTTCTTTTGCAGCAGCTGAGCATAAAATGCACACTGACAAAAGTGCCACCATAGCGAAAAATTTACACTTGTTCATATTGTCTCTATCGGCAGAATAAAAAAAATGTTTAGTATATTCTAAAATGCAGTCTGTTATTAGAAATTTAATCATGTAGAAAAAATGGCTCCCAGCGGGGTTTCGAATCCAAAACCGCAGGCTAGCCTGCTACATGCTACAGTGCCTTGTAATTATATACTTGGCCGCCTTGCGGCCGCACTGTAGAATGTTTTTGGCTTCAAAACCCCGCTTCCGCCATTTTTCCAAGTCACATTTATTATAAATACCCGGTTCATTTAGGCATACTTTTTTTATTGTATTCCTCCAAAAAGAGGCACTCTTATATTAACAAGTGTAAATATTCGCTTTTAAACCAAAAGGTACTTGAAAATATGCATGGAGCTTTATGTATGAATTAAAAAAATCGCGGAAGGCGCCTTATTAAATTTATTTGAAAACAAAGCTGCGGAGCTAAGGGACGGCTGCAAACTACTTCGAAGCTTGACGAGCGAAGCGAGTAAAATCTTTCCTTGCAAGCTTCGCCGTAGTTTGCAGATGTACCTTAGCGGGAGCGGCTTTGTTTTCTACATGTTTGCATTTCGCCTGGGAGCGATTTTTTCCAAATGCAGGCATATTCTTCGTGCATATTTTCTATTTATAGTCATTTTTCTCTAAAGTACTTTAATTATTTCTCCGTTTATATAAGAAGAGTACCATACTTGTATTTTGGTGGAATAAAGGGGTAAAATAAAAAGGTATGCCGGGCTTAAGTCAACTTAAACAATTCAGCAAAGATATCCAGTCTCTTGGAGATGAAATAACTCTCCGTGCATTACGTGGCGAAAAGCCTGTTGTCGTGCCTATTCCAAAAGGAATAACTGTCGAAGACGATTCTGAAGATTTTGTACTTGGTATGCCCGATAACCCTAAGGCTGTTGATAATTCAACTGTTGACGAAGACCTTTCAGAAATTACCGGTATTGCCTCTGGTGGTTCAGGTAAAAAATCAGATAGTGATTCTGCTCCTTCGTTTGAAGCACCAGATATGTCATCGCTTCTTGCTCCTGTTGATTTAGGAGGTGATTCTGCAGATGACGGAATGCCGGATTTGTCTGCTTTTGCTGATGAACCTGTTGTTGAAGAAGAACCGGAAGAAATTGAAGAAGAACCAGAAGAAATTTCAGTTGCAGATATGGGACTTGATGCACTTCTTGCAGGTGCTGGTTTCGATGGAAGCGAAGGAACCGAAGAAGAACAAACCGAAGAGCAGGAAGAATCTGAACCAGAAGTTGATGAACTTCCTGTAGATTCAGGCGATAGTGAACTTGAAGAACCTCTCCCTTTTGAAAATACAACTCCTGATCCTTTTGCTATTCCAGATATTCCTGATACACCGGCATTCCCGGAAGAGCCTGTAGCTGCTGAAGAGCCTGTTCCTGAGGCTGCTCTTGATGATACAGGTTTTGCAGAAGATTTCTCTCCTGTAGAAGATATTTCACCAATAGAAGATACTGGAACTGTTGAACCTGCTTCAGAAGCACCAATAGAAGATCTGGATGAACTTGGTGATTTAGATGAGTTAGATGAGCTTGAAGATTTAGGTGATACAGGAACTAATGATTTTGCTGAACCAGAAACTTCAGATATAGCAGAACCAGCAGATATAACTGAACCTGAACCTTTAGCAGAAGATATTTCTGATTTAAATATAGAAACTCCGGATTTTGGAACAGAATCAGAATCTTTCGATACAGCAGAAACTCCAGATTTTAGTGCAGAAGCTGCTGGCCTTGATGATATTCCCGATTTTGATACAGCTGACACAGGAACAGAAGATATAACTGCTCCAGCAGAAGATTCAGGCAGTGAAGACTTCGGTAATGAAGACTTTGGTGATGAAAATTTTGGTAACGAAGACTTTGGTAATGAAGATTTTGGCAACGAAGACTTTGAAACCGAAGATAATGTAACAAATGAAGCTGCTGCATCAGAAGATTTTGGCACAGAGGGAATGGATGATGTAAACGAACCATCTGTTTCTGATTTATTTAGTGCAGGCGATGTAGAGCTTCCTGATATGAATACTGCTCTTGAAGATATTCCTGATGACGAAGGAGTTGATGCAGAAGAGGGTGGTATAGACAACTTTGAAAATGATGCTGATTCGGAAGGTGGAGAAGAAAGCAGCGAACCTTTAGAAACCTTTGATACAACCGGTATGGACGATATGGATTTTGGAATTCAGGATACCGACGCCCAGCTTAGTGTAGATACCGGTTCTGATGATTTTGAACTCGATAACGGAAACATCAGTATGGAAGGTTCTGACTTTGAAATTCCAGGCTTCTCTGATGTTCAATCTGCACCGGCTGTTCCAAAAGCATCTAAAAAAACAAAGGGTCTTGATGAACCGGACTTTACAGGTGCAATTCCAGGAGCCGAACTTCCTCCAAATACTTTAAGCGATGAACAATACAAGCAGTTCCTTAAGAATTTAAATGAATATCCTCTGAATGTTCGCCTTGCCTTTGAAGATCTCATTGTTCAGGATGAATTTACAGATGATGCAGAATTCGAAATTATAGAAAAAATCCTCAAGAAAGCTCCTGCACGTCAGGTTGCTTCAACTCTTGAGAAAATGCTTGATACCTCAATTCCAGTTCCTCGTGATTTTGAACACAGAACTGCAGAAGAATATGAGGCCTACAAAAAATCACTTTCTTACCAATTAAAAAATAAAGTTCTTCCAGGTATTCTTATGACGGCACTTATTCTGCTTGTTTCCTGGGGACTGTTTAACTTTGGAAAAAATTGTATTTATATTCCGGCAAAAGCATCTAAACTTTATAAACAAGGTTACGCTCTTCTTCAGGCTGATGAATATGTTCAGTCTCAGATTAAGTTTGATGAAGCAGCAACGTATCAACTTAAGAAAAAATGGTTCTTTAATTTTGCGCGTGGTTATCGTGAGCATAAACAGTATCAGCGTGCAGCAGATATATATAGAAAACTTCTGGTTTATTTTAATCATGATAAAACTGCTGGTCTTGAATACGCCGAAATGGAGCTTTACGACCTTGCAAATTATGAACGTGCCGAAGAAATTACCCGACGCGAGGTACTGGATTATCATGTAAACGATGCAGACGGAATTCTTATGCTTGGTGATGTATTCCTTGAGTGGGGTACAGAAAAAGATTCTGCTAAGCTTGATCTTGCAAAAGAACAGTACATGACGCTTATTCAACTATATAAGGCTAATGATTTATATAATTCAAGACTCATGCGTTACTATATAAGAAGTGACAACTTCCAGCAGGTTTTGAACTATAGAAAGATGTTTGAAGAAAACAAAAAATCAAAGCTTGCAGCAGAAGACTGGACAGAACTTGGCGGATATCTGCTTGGTAAACTTTATGGTCCAATTGCTCCGTCAGAAGAATCTCTTCGCTATCAGATTGAAGGCTTGTTAAGACTCCTTATCAAAGCAAAAGAACTTGATGATACTAATCCGATTGCCTGGTATAATCTTGGAAATTATTATGTTCAGACAAACGACACTATAAACAATATTGATTATTCTCTTAAAAAGGCTCTGGAATGTTTTAATAAAGCTCCACAACTTAAAAAACGCGATATTTATAAATACATCGATTCTTATAGATTACTTGGAGAAAACTATCTTCTTACTAATGAGTATCTTCAGGCACAGGAGCAGTTTACTCAGGGAATTACTCTCTATACAACAGAAAAAGAAAATGCCGGTTTTGAAGGTAATGAACAGATAGGACTTTTATATTCTGATCTTGGAAACATTAATTATACAATAGCCGGTGATTACGATACCGCTGCAAAGAATTACAAAAATGCGGTTGCTCTCGGTTATGATAATTCAAAGATTCGTTACAGACTTGGATACATAAGTTACAAGGCAAAAAATTATCTTGAAGCTTTAGGTTCGTTTATGAAAGCAGGCGAGGGAATAAAAAAGGAACGAAATCTTCTTCTTGCAATGGCAAATACCTTGAGTCTTCGAAATGATGATTATGCAGCCGAAGGTTATTATGAACAGTTAATTTCTGATCTTGATAATGAGATTGTTGATAAGGGAGGAACTGTATTCCCACAGACAGATGCAGCAGGTTATGATATAGTAACTACATATCTTTATGCGGCAAACAACTACGGTGTAACTCTTTACAGACTTGCAAAAAGAACCGGCGATAGTCAGAAAAATGCTCAGGCAATTGTACAGTTCCAGCAATCTCTGCGGGCATGGGATTCTCTTACCCGAGATCAGAAGACTCTCGTTCGTCTTGACGGAAGCAATCTTGCACAGGAAAACATTAAATATATAACACATCCTGTTACAGAGTTTGAACCAGCAATTTATCTTGATATACCAAAGAATCTTACAGAAAATGAAGGACTCTAAGACACTCCTGAAGGAACTCTTCAGAAAATCAATACATCTCTGCTGCTCGTTTGTTCCATGGTTCTTTGCAGCTTATTACTGGTATACGGTTTATGGTCTTCTTATAATTGTTTCACTATATTATTTTTGTGAACTTGCACGACTTGAAGGTCATCCTGTTCCGTTAGTTTCTCTTATTACAGAAACAGCGTCTCGTCAGCGTGATGAGTGTAAATTTGTACTTGGACCGGTTACCCTTGTTTTAGGAATTGTTTTTGCAGCACTGGTTCTTCCTCTTCCTTGTGCAAAAATCGGAATATTTGCGCTTGCTTTTGGAGACGGTCTTGCAAGTCTTGCAGGAAAAATGTTTGGCAGAGTAAAAATCCCTCATACCGGCGGCAAAACCTTAGAGGGAAGCCTTACATGTTTTACAGCAGTCCTTTTATCAACATTAATAGTTTCAAAAAATCCAATTGTGAGTCTGCTTGTTGCTTTAGTTGCAATGTTAATAGAAGTTTTTCCTCTTGGTGACTGGGACAATATGATTATTCCAGCTGCAACAGGAGGATTATACTGGATACTTACAAACCCGCTTGGAATGAGTGTAGTTTCTGCTTAATCATTCCACAAATACTGCTTGTGTAATTCCTTCAGGTAAAAAATATCTCCAAAAAGAAGCAGAACAAACGAAGAAATCAGACGTAACAGGTTTGTTGAATTAAAAAGAACAAAAGTACCCGAAATAATTAATCCTAGTCCAAGTGTAGTTAATTGTGTATAAAACCGCTGCTTATTTTGAAAAAATAGTGCTACCAATGTGGCAAGTATAACAAGAATGCTTGCTATCCTGATGACATTCCTGTAACTGTAATCGACTTCAAAATTCATACAGATATTTGCCGTATTTAACGGAATGATTTGTGCAAAAATAATGCAGCCTACAAGAAGAAGAAAAATGTTCTTTTCAAGATCTTGTCGCTGTTCAACATCTCCCATTACAACTGCAAAAAGAAGCGAAAGCGGCATAAGAAGTTTTGAAAAAAGAATACAGTTTCCACAAAATTCAAGAAAATTTGAATAAGTACTTACCATGTTAAAAAGTGGCAGCCAGATTCTAAGTGAATTTGCAATAAGTGCAATTAAAAATAAAAAGAAATATGATATATCGGTAGCCTGTGTTTTTTCAAAAACACGAAACAACATAAAACTGGTAACACAGACATAAATAATTTGAAAATATAAGGATACAATTACAATTATAGGATTATATCTGGTAAGGAAGTTAGTTTTTGTAGAGACAGTAATGTTTCTGGAAAAATCAAGATTAAAAGATTTATTGTAAAGAGTAAAAAGAAAAATAAAGATGTTTGCTGCTAAAAATACAAGCGAAAAAATAAAAAGAGAAAGATTTAATCTGTTGCGAGTTTTTATAGTCATAATAAAATATTAATGGGTTAAGAAATAATAGTAAAGACTTATTAAAAAAAACCGACAATTTAAGTGAACAACCATTTTACTTGAAGTTTTGGGAGGATTCGGAAAATGAAAAAATTAATTATTTGTGCAATGGCAGTTTTGTTTTGTTGTGCTGCTTTAAGTGCCGGTGATGTTGCAACTTTTGTTGATAAAGGTTTTTCAGAAGACGGCAAATATTATGTTTTTGGTCAGTATGGACGCACAGATAAAAAATATCAGGGCTGGGCTGAAATTTATCAGGTAGATATTGCAAAAAATGACTGGGTAGATGGTGGTGTGTTTAGAATAAAACCAACAGCAGTTACTGCCGATAAAGCCGGTATTGATGTTTACGAAGCTCTTGAAGGAAAAAATTATTATTATCTTCGTGACCTTAAATGCAGTGTAGCAAATGCCGACCATGTGCTTTATATTCTTGATGATGTCTATAAAACAGGAACAGATGAAATTGTTTTTACAGACTTCAACAATTCAACTGTTGATAATCCAAATACATTCCATATTCAGCTTGTGCCTACAATTAATGGTAAAGGAAAGAATGTAAAATCTTCATTCATCATTAATGTTGAAAAGAAGGACAGTGAAGGAAATACAATTTCGAAGACTCAGGTTGGAAGTCCGGATGTTGTAAGGTCTGGAATAAGCGGATATAAAATTGAACGTATAATGTGTGATCCTACACAGAAGAACTTTATATTTGTTGTAGAAAAAATTCAGGAAGATGATACCGGCATTTCTATAAGATATATGGTTGAAGCCGCAAAGATTGAATAGAACCATTTCGCGGTCCCTGAGCTTGTCGAAGGGTTCGAAAGAAAAAAATCAATTTTTTTAAAGAATTTTCTGAAATTTTTGTAACAAGTCGAATTTTAATTCTATATTATATATAGATATTTTCTTCTAAAATGTCTCCTTGTTAAAAGCTGGAACAGATCCTTGAGATTTGTTCCAGTTCTTTTTTGAGGTGATAAAATGAAAAATACAAAACTCAAAGAACTGCTTCTTGTGGTTGGCGAGGCATTCCTCATCGCAGGAATTACTGTCGCCGCGGTCATACCCGTTTCGTGTAAAATAACGGAGCAGGGTATTACAGTTGTGGGTGGAGATTATGTTCCTCCTGTTCTTAACACTTTTCATGTGGAAGATGAAAATACAATTACACTTACATTTTCCGAAAAGGTTGAAATAACAGATTATGTTGTTACACTTGCAACAGATGATTTGTTTGCTTCAGAAGAACATTCTTCAACTATTGATTTGTCTCCAGCGCTTGAAAGACTATCCGGCGTTTATGGAAGTGTTCCCTGTAATGTGGTTTATAAAGAGGATGAACCTGTAATTCAATTTGTTCTTGAACAGCAGATGGAAATAGGGCAGAACTATCAGTTGTATGCACAGGCATGCGACCCTATTGGAAATACGCTTACTCTTGCAATTCCTTTTACAGGCTTCAATTCTCGTGTTCCAGAACTTATGATAACCGAAGTTCAGACAGAAAGTGTGAGTCAGAATAAAGCAGAAAAAACTTCTGGTATTTATCGTAATGAGTTTGTGGAATTACTTGTGTTAAAATCCGGAAATCTTGCGGGGCTTGAGCTGTGCAGCGGGTATGATGGGGAGGCAAAAAAATACAGTTTTCCTGCTATTGAAGTAACTGCTGGAGAAATCATCCTTGTTCATATGCGTAATCGTGGAAACGGCTGTATAAGCGAAGAAGATGATGATTTGACACTTGCAACTGCCTCTTATACCTCGCCGGAAATCAGGGATTTATGGACAGATATAGAAACTACAACATTAGGAAACAAAACGGATATTATCATAATTCGTAATCATTCAGATAACCGTCTGCTTGATGCACTGATGTTCCGTGAATCTTCTGTTGAAGCCTGGACCAAAACAATGGCAGATTATTCGCAGTTTTTGGATGAATCAGAAATCTATCTTTCTGGTGATATAGAAAATGCGTTTATAGCCGATGCCTTAACGACAACAAAAACCCTGCACCGAACAGACGCCTCCACCTACCGGCAACAGATTCTTGATGGAATAATCTTAGATTACCCGATTTCCTCTTCCGCCGAAGTATGGTGTGTTTCAGATCCGTCTCCGGGGACACTTTAAAAACACAATAAATTATGCTACATTACCCGTATGGTAGAATTATTGGCTCCTGCAGGTAATGTAGAATCTTTGGATGCTGCAATTGGTGAAGGTGCAGATGCAGTTTATCTTGGTCTCAAAAGCTTTAATGCACGCATGCGAACAACAAATTTCGCCTGGAATCAGTTTGAAGCTGCTGTCGAAAGCCTTCATCGCCAGAATAAAAAGGTTTATGTAACAGTAAATACTGTTTGCGAGGAGCGTGAAACAGAACGACTTTACCGCTTTCTTTCATATTTAAAGGAAGTAGGTCCTGATGCCCTTATTGTTCAAGATTACGCCGTTATGCGTCTTGCTCAGGAATTTTTTCCAGATATGGAGCTGCATGCTTCTACTCAGATGAATGTAGAAAGCTCTGCTGCAGTTCGTCTGCTTCAAAAGAATGGTGTAAAACGTGTGGTTCTTGCCCGCGAGCTTGGTCTTGAAGAAATTAAAAAAATCAAAACAGAAACAGGAGCCGAACTTGAAGTATTTGTTCATGGTGCCCTATGTGTAAGTGAATCGGGTCTGTGTTTGTTTTCATCGTTTTTGGGTGGAAAATCAGCAAACCGTGGTATGTGTGCCCAGGCTTGCCGACGTTTTTATACGGCAGAAGTTCCCGGTGGAATTAAACAGGGCTATTATTTTTCTCCCTGCGATTTTGAACTTATAGATTATATTCCGGCGTTGATTGAAGCTGGTGTAGATTCATTTAAAATCGAAGGCCGCATGAAGAGTGCAGAATATGTAGGAAGTGTAGTTGCTGCATACCGTTATGTAATTGACCACTACAAAGAAGATAAAAAGGGTGCAATTGCTACTGGAAAACGAATTCTTTCTTCTGACTTTGCGCGTTCAAAAACAACCTACTGGTACGGCTTTGAAAATCAGGGTGAAGCTGTAGAAAAAGCTGGTGAACTTATATTAAATCCTGATCAGGCTGGAGGAACTGGACTTTATCTTGGAAAAATTGCAGGAACAAAACCGGCAGAAAAAGGTCTTGTAGAAGCAATCCGCGCTGCTGCAAATCCAGACACTCCACCTGAACAGCTTCGTATTCAAATGGCATATTTGAAAGGTGGAACTTACGATCCTGACCCGGGAGATTCTATCCGCATTCACAAAAAAGATGATAGCGGCAGAATGAGTCATAAAATCCGTACAGTTGAATTTGAAGAAAAAAATAACCGCCGATGGATAGATATTCCTGCAGGTTTTACAACAGGTGACGAAGTATATCTTTTACAATACAAGGCAAATACAAAACGTTATCAGCATGTACTACCTAATGATATCGGGCGTTACCGCAAACAGCCAAAGGATGAGATGCTTCCGATTCTTGATGTAACACCTGTTGCACAGAAGGAACTCGATTATTTCCCTGATGGATTATATATTCAGGTTTCGTCTGTTCCGGATATGTTTGCAGTTCAAGGTATGAATCCTGTAAGGGTAATTCTTGAATACAATAGTGAAACCTCTTACGATTTACTTAATCACAAGACAGTGCTGCCATTTTCAAAAAAACAGATTTTTATTTCGTTAGATCCATTCTGTTCTTCTTCACAGGAAGACAAGCTTGCAAATGAACTTGAAACTCTTATTGCAGACGGATTTATAAACTTTGTAGCAAACAATCTTGCACATATTCAGCTTTTAAAAGACAAAAAGGTTAATGTCGTTGCAGGTCCATATTTATATACCTTTAATAGATGGGCTGTTTCGTGGCTGGAAAATCAGGGGTTGGGCGCGTTCATAATGCCTTATGAAAATTCACGCCGCAACCTTGAAGCAACCTGGGAACAGAATGTTCGTTCCAGAGTGCTTGTTCCTGTTTTTGCATACCCTGCTTTATTCCGAATGCGTTTCAAGTTGCCGTCCGATTATGATTTTACTTACTTTGAAGATAAGGAGGAGAAAGTTTTCAAAGTAAATTCAACTCCAGACGGGTCGTTTGTAATGCCGGAGGATCCTTTTAGCATTGTTGATAAGGTTGCTTATATCAAACAGGCCGGTTTTAAAAAAATACTTATAGATTTTTCTAAAACAAAGGTAACCCGCGGACAGATAAAAGCAATTACAACTTCAATGACAAAAGGTCAGCCATTGCCTGGCATTTCTCGCTTTAACTGGAAGGATGGATTTTATTCTCCACAACAGATTGAAGAATACAAAGCCGCCAACGAGCGTAGGGCACAGAATGCACAGAGCAAAGGAAAGGGTAAAACTGGTAGACCTGCTGCCAGCCACGGAAAGAAACGCCGTTAGAATACTGCTTCTGCTGTTGTTGCCTCCTCCTTTGCAGGTTCTGTTGCCGCATCTGCAGTAGCTTCTGCCTGTACAACTTCTGGTGCTTTTTCTTCTGGTTTAGGTTTAGAAAACTTGTACTCAACATGTTCTGCAATTACAAATATCTTTGAGTGCTTTTTATTGTTTTCTTCCCAGCGGCTCTGTTTGAGTCTTCCTACAACTCTTACACCTTGTCCTCGATCGCACCACTTATAGCAGCTTTCTGCCATTTCGCCATAAGTTTCTACATCAAAGTAAGAAACTTCCTCTTTTGTTTCTCCTTCTGGTGTTTTAGTTTTTCTGTTAACAGCCAGTGGAAATCTACAAACCAAAAAGCCTGTTTTTGGCTCAGAAAACTCCGCTTTTCTAACGACGTTTCCTTCCAGAATAATAGAATTGAGCTGGTTCATAATAACCCCTCGTTTAAATAGAATACCGCGCCCGGCCGGAGCACATGCAGGAAATAAAATTCCTACACATATAGATTAGAAAAAAAAATCGAGTTGTTACAAAAATTTGAGAAAAAAAATGAAAAAAAATTAATTTTTGTGGTCTCTGAGGCTCTTGAAGGGCTAACCTTTTTTTGTACCGTTACTTACAAGTCGGAGCATATATAGTTTTACATATTCTGTAAGTGCTTTTTGCTCTGTAATTTTCTGCATATTTGGGGTACGTACAAGTGCATCTGCAAGATTTTCTATACGTTCTTTTGTAAACGTTTGAGCAGTAAGAGTATTGCAGACACGTCGTGTATAATCACGAATCAGAGAATTGACATCTTCGGTAAGATTGTTATAAGCATCTTTTGAAATCATCCTGTTCCATTGTTTTGTAAGGAAGTTTAATTCACGGTCAACGCTGGAACCTTCCGGTACAAATTCTGCAAAAAGTTCTTTTGCTTTTTCGGCAAGTATTTCATGTCTGTCTCTTGATTTTTTAGGAGCATCCTCATTTTCCAAAAGTTCAATTGGGTCTGGAACTTCTTTTTTAGGTTGTGCTGCCTTTTTTTGCTTTTCGAGTTTTTTTGCCCGGAAAAGACCTATTAACCACGAGAAGAATGGAATTGTGTAAATAAAAGGTAACTTTGCTTTTGCTTCTGATAAAACATCTTCATAACGGAGCATCAGAAGTTGGCTATATGGCAGAAGGTGTCCATCTACAAAAAGCTGGAAGGTTTGTAAAGAATCATCAAGATTTTTTTCTGCAGCAAGAAGTGTTATAAAGTTGGCATTTAACAATGCATACAAAACCGGAGAATGTTCTTCAACAAGTTTTTCAAGCTTTTGTTCAAACTTTGCTTTATCATGCATTTCCGGAAGTTTTGCATATTCTATCATTGCTTCATACCAGCTGTTTACAAGTATATCTTTTATGTTGTCGTGTGCTTCGTTACACATTCTGACAATAAGAGAAATTACCTTTTTTTTGTAAATGTAATAGCGTGTGCCGGATGCAACTTTAAATACAACAAGCTTTGGTAAAGTATTATCTTCACTTTCTGTTGAAAGATTCAAAAGAGTTTGCTTAAGGTCTTCTTCTGAATATTGTCCCAAAAGTTGTTTTCCATTTTTATCTTGAAATTTAACAATTTGTGGAGTAGAAAAAAAGTAAGGAGGATTGCCTAACTGAGCTTGAAGTTCTTTTAATGCTTCTTCACGCTTTCGGTCTGTTTGAAATTTTTCTTTTAAGTATGAACTATGAATCTCAGAAATTGAAATTGCCTGAAGAATACTTGTATCGTCTGCAGTACGGTCTTGAATCTTTTCAAAATCCTGACGAACGAAATAGCAAAGCTGGTTCCAAAGATAATACTGGTCACCGTCTGTTACATCAACATAACCGTTATACTCTTTATCGACAAAAGCTGTATAAAAATTCTTAACCGATATTTCTTTTGATGGATTTGCAGAACGAAGCTTTTTTAAAAAATAATCATGGTATTCTTCCTTTTTTAAAATCTTGCGGATTTTCATTTGCGAAGATTCTATTAAGAGTCTTATAGGAACACAGGCAGGAAGCAGTAAACATGGAAGCTCTCTTGGAAAAACTACAATGTAAAGATTTTGCGCTTTTGAAGGCTCCTGATCCATGTTTTGAATAAAGAATTCCTGTGCAGCCTTTCGTTCAAGAACTGAGGTCGGAAACTTTTTTGGTAAATCTGATTCTATAGGATATGGAATACTTTCGTTTTTTAATAGTTCCTTATAAAGTTCGGCATATTTAAGTGAAAAATAGGCTATGGAAACAATCATTTTTTTGTTTCCGTTTTGAAGAACAGCCGCAAGATGTTTTTGTTCAAGTCCGCTGAGCTCTGCATTTACAGTGCTGGTTGGGTCTCCCAGATATTTTACAAGTTCAGCCTGTTCTTCAACGTGATGTTCTGCATATTTTTTAATCCAGGTACAAAACTCACGCAAATCGATAAAAGGAGATTTTTGTTTATCTGCATAAAAACGGATAATGGAACTTAAATTTGCTGTAGTAGCCATACAAATATTTTACACCAAAAAAATAAAAAATGGTAGGGAAAAATGCATACATATGAAAAACTGACTTCCAGGAGAATGCGGATTTCAAAACCGGCGGCTAGCCGCCTACACGCTGAAGTGCCTTGTAATTATATACTTGGCCGCCTTGCGGCCGCACTTCAGAGTGTTTTTGAATCCACATTCTCCTTCGCGTCAGTTTTTGAGTATCTTTTTTTATATTCACTTTTTCTTGTTTTTTTGGTGTAGAATTAGTAAAATTAGAATTATGATTACTTCAAGTAGAATGAATAAATTAAGTCCTTATGTGCCGGGGGAACAGCCTAAGGATCGTGAGTATATTAAGCTTAATGCTAACGAAAATCCTTATGCACCGTCGCCAAAGGTTCAGCAGGCGGTACTTGATTTTGTAAAAAATCATCCGGAAAAACTTGGGCTTTATCCTGATCCGGATTCTCTTGAGCTTCATGCGGCAATTGCAGATATGCTGAACAAAAGCGGTGGAGTTTTGTGTCGTGCAAAGGTTGCTTCTGATGGTAGCGTTTCTCCAGACCAGCGCGATGCAATTCCTTTTAAGATTAAGCCCGAAATGATTTATAGTGGAAATGGTAGTGATGAAGTTCTTTCAATGGTTTTTTATGCCTTTTTTGATTCTTCAAAGCGCTTTGTAATGCCACAGTTTACCTACAGCTTTTATCCGGTTTATGCAGGCTATTATGATATTCCAATGGATCAGGTGCCGCTAAAAGAAGATTGGACACTTGATGTTGATGAAATTCTGGCTCGTGCCGGTAAAAATAAAAGCGGAATAATTTTTGCAAATCCTAATGCACCTACAAGTCTTGGTTTGACACGCGAACAGGTTCGTGCAATGCTGCAAAAAGCTTCAAGTGATGAGATTTTTATTGTAGATGAAGCTTATGTAGATTTTGGTGGAGAGTCTTGTATTCCACTTCTTGAAGAGTTTAAGAATCTTGTGATTGTAAGAACATTTTCAAAAAGTCTTTGCGGGGCTGGTCAACGTTTGGGATATATTGTTTCAAACCCGGAACTTGTAGATATTGTTACAACTGTAAAAAACTGTGTAAATCATTTTCCTATTGATGCAGTTGCCCAAGTGAGTGGAAAAGCAGCCTGTGATGATGTTCCTTATTACGCAGATACTTCAAGAAAAGTTTGTGAAGAACGCGACAAATTCTATAACTTTTTAAAGTCCCGTGGTTTTTATGTATTAGAAAGCAAAACAAACTTTCTGTTTGCAAAGCATCCGTCAATCGGCGGTGCAGAACTTTACAAACTCATAAAAGAGCAGGGCATTTTGATAAGGCACTTTGCCACACCGGGTATTGAAGATTTTGTACGAATAACTGTTGGCACGGCTGAACAGATGTCAGCTCTTGCTAATGCAATAGATGTTTCATTAAAGAAATAACTGGAGTGAAACTTTTTGAACTGCGAGACAGATTCCTCTTTGTCCATCTGTCTCGCGGGGCAAAAAGTTTCACACATAATTGATTTTTTACGGAGGCATATTTTGAAACTATTAGTAATCAGTGACTTACATGCACATAATGATGTATTAGATAAGATGGATGGTATTTTTTCTCAGGCAGATGCAGTGCTTTTTGCCGGGGACTTTGCAGAATGTTTTAAGCCCGAAACTGGCGATGCTGCACTTGAAAAGCTTTGTTCAAAACACGACACAATTTTTGCTGTTCTTGGAAACTGCGACAACGAAGTATTCATGGAAGATCTTGAAGAAAAAGACATTTGTGTAGAAAAAGCTTTAATTTTCCATAACGGACTTGCTTTTGCAGGCTCGGGCGGCGGTTCCAGGTTTACAGGTAAAACAGAATTCGAACGCACCGAAGAAGAACTGCTTTCCGACTTTGATATCATCACAAATTCAATTGACCAGAACGGCGACAAATCTCTTTGGAAAAATCTTATTTTAATAAGTCACAATCCACCTGTTTGCGGCATGGTCGATTCCTTTGATGGAGAACATCACGCAGGAAGTCAGCAGTTTACAGATTTCATAAAAGAAAATCAGCCGCTTGCAGTTATTTGCGGACACATTCATGAAGGAACAGGAACTGCAAAAATCGGCGATACTGTTGTAATAAATCCGGGAAGTCTTGGCGAAAAGAAAACTTATTTTTGGCTCGAGGTTGAAAAAGGTTCAGACGGAAACTGGAAGGTTTTAAAAGTAGAGGAGTGTAAGCTTTAATGAAAAAAACAATTCTTTTTGCGGTAGTATTATTTGGAATCGCATTTTCCAGCGTAAACATTGTCTTTGCACAAAACGAAGGTACTGCTAAGAAATTCAACGGAGTTACTTTTGTATCTTTCAAATCAAAACTTACATATAATATTGGAGAAGATACCGCTGCATATCCAGCTGCAAGAACTTTAAAACCATTTGCAATCAATAAATACGAAACCTGCTATAACTTGTGGTATCAGACAAGAGTGAAGGCCGAAAAAATAGGATATTATTTTGAAAATCCAGGTCAGGGTGGTACAAATGGAAAACGTGCTGCGGAACCAACTGATGAAAATAAATATCAACCGGTAACAAATATTTCGTGGTATGAAGCCATTGTGTGGTGTAATGCACTGAGCGAACTTAAAGGAAAAACTCCTTGTTATACTTACAACGGAATTGTTTTAAAAGATTCATCTGATACTGCAGCTTGTGATTTATGTGTTTGTAATTGGGATTGTGACGGTTACAGACTTCCATCAGAAAGTGAATGGGAATTTGCTGCACGTAAAACAAAGAATGGATTCCAGGACGGCAATCTTGTAAGTGGTCAGATAACATATGGTGATGATGAAGAAGCCTTTTTGTATGCCTGGACAAGTGACAATGCAGGAGCAACTCACAATGTTGGAACTGCGGGTGTTCCTTTTGAGCCAGATACAATAACCGAACCTGCGACTGGAAACGCAAACGGAGCCGGTCTTTATGATATGAGCGGAAATATTCTTGAATACTGCTGGGATTGGTTTGACGATTATACTGCAGATGGCTTGTATGGTGCTTCAGTTGGCTACGAACGTGTAAGTCGTGGTGGCAGCGTTTCTGATTACACCCCATTCTACTATGCCGGCGACCGCTACAGCTACGACCCAAACGAATGCTACAACTTTATGGGCTTCAGGCTCGCGTATACTGTCAAATAAAAAGAAGAAAGAAATCTGAAATAATTTGAAAGATCAGCACTCGGAGTGAGAAATGACTGAGGACAACTTCCTTCTGTTGGCCGAAGGCATTTCTCACGGGAGAGGGCTGATTTTTATTTTAGTTTTCGCTCTTGTTTCTTTAGTTTTCTTGTTTCTGTTCTGATTTTTTGTCTTTGTTTACGTGACAGTTTACGTGCACGCTTTCGTGCTTCGGTTTTTTCCTTGTTAATGTTCAACAGCCATACGCTAAGGAATACAGAAATTACACAAAGAATTGTTGCCATTGTTACAGCCCAGTAGCCAGGCATTGTTTCAAACGGCAGTTTAAAGTTCATACCAAAGAAGCTTGTTACAAAGGTTGGTGCCATCATAACTAGGTTAATAATGGCAAGCTTTTTCATAACGATGTTCAGGTTGTTTGAAGTAACCGAACTGAACGCATCCATTACACCAAAAAGAATGTCTGTATAAGTGTCGGCCATTTCAATTGCCTGGCGGTTATCTATTGCAACGCCTTCTACAAAATCAATATCTTCGTCGTCAAATTTAATGAGTTTTGTGCTCTTCATTTTTTGCAAAAGCAGCGCATTACTTTTGAGTGAGGTAGAAAAGTAAACCAGTGATTTTTCCAAGCCGAGCATGAGCATGATTTCCTGATTTTCAATTTCCATGCGCATTTCATTTTGGATACTTGTAGAACGTCGGTTGATTTCCTTAAGGTAACGAAGGAAGTTCAAGTTAGCGCGGTTCATTATCTGAACGATGAACGAAGGAAAGTCCGTAAGTTTAATGTTCTTAATTCTGTTATTTCCAAAGTCTTTAAGGATTTCGCAATCTGTCCAGCAGATTGTAATAATTGTTCGCCCTTTGATGATAATGCCAACCGGTACTGCAAAATATGGAGTTTCTGCCGCCGGGTCATAAACAGGCACCCGCACAATTGTAAGGATATATCCTTCGCCGTCTTCCATACGTGAAAGTTCATCCGGGTCCAGAATATCAAGAATATGGTCTTGTTCAAGCTCGTATTCTTCCTGAAGCAGATTAGTTTCATCGCGTGTAACGTTGCGTGCATCAATCCAAAGAGGCTTTTTTGAGTTTATTTCTTCTTTTTTAGTTTTGAAAAACTGTCCGTCATCCTGCTGCCAGTATGTAATCATTTTAAAATTCTCCTCTCATAGCCAAAAGAATTTCAAAATATACAGGATTAGAAAATGATTAGAAATTGATTAGAAATTGAAATTCAAGAGGCTGATTTTTTTGATTAAAATACGTATGGGATAACTACTCGACCCGCCGTCCATAAAACGCCTCCTGAATATAAAGTTACTTTTTGTCAAACTGATATTTTATTTTATCTTATTTTAATCCTTCTTTCAATACATTTAAGTTTTCGTTCATTATTTTTAAATACGAGGTATTCTGTGCCTGTTTTGATGTTACGGATTGCATGGAATCAAGAATAAGTATCTGTGCATTCTTTTTGTTGCTGTTCTGGATGATTGTTTTGGCTAACTTGCCGTCTCCAGATTCGAGTTTGAAAATATAATTTGCATCGAGTTCATTTATTTTGTTGGCTAAGAAGATTACTGTTTTGAAGCTGGCTTCTGTTTCTGCAGAACATCCAACAAAGGCTGCATAATAATTCAAACCATAATCATCTACAAGATATCTGAATGGAAAGCGGTCTCCAAAAATCAGAGTGTCTTTTGAAGATGATTTAACTGCGGCAGAGCAGGCAGCATCAAGTTGATCCAACTGTGTGGTATATGCCGAAAGATTTTTTTTGTAGGCTGTAGCATTTGCATTGTCTTTTTTGCAGAGGGCATCTGTAATTGTTTTACAAATTACCTTTGCATTTTTAAGAGAAAGCCATACATGCTCATCGTATTCAATTTCTTCTTCGTCTTCATCCTCACATTCTTCTTCAGCTTCCATGCCTTCTATAATTTCTTCTTCCTTTACACTGTCGCCAAGAATATCCATTAGGTTTAGAATAACCATATCTTTGTTCTTTTTATTTTTAAGTGCGTCTTTTACCCAAGCGTCACTTTCGCCGCCTACATAAATAAAAATATCTGCTGTAGAAATTTTTGCAACATCCTGAATACTAGGCTGATAGCTGTGAAGATCAACTCCGTTCCCGATCAAAAGGGTAAGGTCAATATTGTTGTTTGTTTCTTTCTGATTTCCAATAATTTCACGTGTCCAATCATACATCGGGAAAATTGTAGAAATGACTTTGATTTTTGATTTTGCAAAGACTGATGTACTTGTCGAAAAAACAATTAATAATGCCAGAATGATATTTTTTATTTTATTCATTTTATTCCTCTTTTTAAGATGATTTTTTACAGTTGCTGCATATTCCATAAAGAACAGTTCTGAATGGATTTATTGAAAAACCATGTTCCTTTTGAAGATGCTCACTTAGCTCCTGAATCTCGTCACATTCGACATGAAAAAGATTCCCGCAAAGTTCACACTTAAGGTGAAAATGCGGAACATCTGCCTTGCAATTTTCTCCCGAATATTCAAAGCAGGCAGCTGAATGCTCATCAATAAAATATTTTTGAAGCATTCCATCTGCCACCAGTTTTTCAAGTTGACGATAGATTGTAGCAATACCAATAGAAATCTGTTTGCTTTCAAAATGGGAACGAACATCTTCTGCAGTAAAATGTTTGCCCTTCATTTCTTTCAAATAAGCAATAAGAAAATCCTGTTGTTTAGTCTTATAAACCGACTTATGCATAGACACTCCAAAAATGATAATTTGAGAACGGTTATCAAATTAATGAAAATAATAAAAAATGTCAATATGATAATGATTATCAAATTACTGAATCGCCATATATAATAAAAAACAGGCATACAAAAAAATGGCGGGAGCCGTATTATTATACTCGTTTGAAAACAAAGCTGCGGAGCGGAGGGATGGCTGCAAACTACATCGACGCTTGCCGAGCGCAGCGAGTAAAATCCTTCCTTGCAAGCTTCGCCGTAGTTTGCAGACGTACCTTCGCGGGAGCAGCTTTGTTTTCTATTTGGTTGCATTTCGGCTGGAGCCATTTTTTTCTTTACCAATGCACCCTTTTATTATTATATTAATTTATATGAATGTTTTACCAATTTATGAATTACCATTTAAGACTGTTTTTCTCATTTTTATTATTTTCAGCTTTGTAGGATGGATTAGCGAAGTTCTTTATGTCGGAATTTTCTTTGAACATAAATTTGTAAATCGTGGTTTCTTGCATGGACCTATTTGTCCTATTTATGGTTTTGGAGGCCTTTCAATACTTCTATTGCCGCAAGCACTTTATTCAACCTGGGGTCTGCTTTTTTGTGCAAGTATGCTTTTTGGAACTGTTGTGGAATATCTTTCAAGCTGGATTCTCGAAAAACTTTTTCATACCAGGTGGTGGGATTATTCACATTATAAATTTAATATCCGTGGACGTGTATGTCTTTTAAATTCCCTTTTATTCGGGGCTCTTGGTGTTGTAATCATTCATTTTATTCAGCCACACGTAATGCATTTTCTTTCGTTGTTTTCTGATTTTATACTAACTCTTAGTGCCAACATAATTGCTGTTGGCTTGACTATAGACCTTCTGATTACAGTTCGCCGTCTTGTTGATTTTTCTGTTTCTATGGCACGAATCAAGGCATTTGGTGAAAATCTTCGTGAGCGTTATGAGAATGAACAATGGTTTAAGGGGGAGTCTCTTACCCAGATTATGTCTTCTGTAAAAGCTCATGCAGCAGAAAAGAAAGATGAAGTCAGTAATGCAATTCTCAAGAAAATTGATCAGTTCCAGCCTAAAATTCGAAACATTGAAAGCTTTATGCATCGATTCCCAACTCTCAAGAGTATTAACTATAAAGAGGAATTTGAAATGTTAAAAGAACGTTTAAATATTTCAAATCTCCGAATAAAGGGAAAAAAGCACTCAAAATAATAAAAAAATCACACTTTTTGCTTAATAAAGCATTTTTTTTTCTCAAATTTTTGTAATAAGTCTCATTTTTTTTTAATACTAAGTATATAAAACTTTCACTAAGTTTTTTAACTTTTTGAAATCAGGAGGCTTAATGTGAAGACACTTTGGCGAAGTCTTTGCTGTATGCTTGTTTGGTGCGTGGTAATCTGTACATCTGTTTTTGCGGATGCTAAGAAGTCTGCGGCGGGAAATGTATATAGCTGGGATTTTTCGGATTGTTTGATTCGCGACATTCTGTATGTTGTTTCTCTTGATACCGGTATTTCGATTGTTAGTGATGATACTGTGAGCGGTAAAGCTGATTTTCGTTTTACAGGGAAGGATTTTGAAACAGCGTTTGATTCTTTTTTGAAGGCAGCACGTTTGTATGTTTTAAAAGAAGATGAAGTGTGGACAGTCAGCAGATTTAAGATTGAAGAGCTGAACGGCTTATATAATCTTGATGTTTGTGATTTGTCGGCAGAACAGATTGTGGAAAAGCTGTCGTTGTTTTTGGGGACTGTACTTACTTATGAGGTATTGCCTGCCGGAACGATGAATATGCATTTTAGAGGATTAGATGAATTTGGATTAGTTCAAAGTGTGTGTTTAAGATTGAACGGCTATACGCTTGAAAGAACAGATGCGGGATATCATTTTGCTAAGAGGACTGTATCAACAGGAATGGGTGTTTCTGGTCTTGGAAATGTGGAAGTGCATTCAGGAGATGAAGGAGCTGTTTTTGTGGATGTACATGATTCTAGAGCGGGAGATGTTTTGGAAGCATTGTTTGAATTGAATGATTCTGATGGTTCTGGTGACTTTAAGGGTTTTTGTGTGCTTGCCGGTTCTGATGTGAAAATTACGAGAAGTTGTTTCGTTGGAAAGAATTTTGAGGATGCGTTGGATAAGGTTTGTGCTCAGTGTGGACTACGAGTTGTTTGTTCGGATGGTGTTTTGTATGTAGTGTCTGATTCGGGTGCTAGAGATAAGCTTGTAGAGGGAAATAAAAACTGGTACAAGGTTAAGCTTGAGTACGGTAAGGCAGTTGAGTTTGTTTCGATTTTGAAGAAGAGATTTGGGAATCTGGAATGTGTGATTTTGCCTGATGAGATGTCGTTTCTAGTTTGTGTAAACGAACAGGTCTTTGAAGAAATCTGTCTTTTAAAGGATGAGGTTGATTTGAAGACGGATACTTATCTTGTGGAATTAAAGTACATTCGTCCTGAAGAGATGCTTAAGTATCTGCCGCCAGGGTTTGACAGGGAGTGTTTGTTTTTTGCAGATGATAATTCGTGTGTTTATTATAAGGGTACGGAAACAGCGTATTTGAATTTGCTGGAACAGGTGAAAATATGCGATAGACCCGTCGTCAGGGTGAGCTATGATTTGTTGATTTTGCAGTACGAGGAAGGAAATGAAAATTCCTGGAATCCGAATTTTTCTGCCGGAAGAATGAAAATTGGAGATAGAAATGATTTTGGTGTGAAAATTGGAAATGTATTGAATTTGAATTTAAATGTAATCAGCGCATTTGGTCTGGGTTTTGCAGTTCAACTGCAAACTGCGATTGAGGAGAATAAAACTTCGGTTTTTGCTGATACTACACTTCATGGTGTTGCAGGAAAACAGATTAATTTTCAAAACACTAATACTTACAGGTATAGGGATAATAATCTTGATCCTCAGACTGGCAAGCCTGTTTATTCTGGTGTGACAAAAGAGATAGTTTCTGGTTTGAAGCTTGATGTTGTTGGTTTTGTTAGTGGAGACGGAATGATTACAAGTACTGTAACTGCTTCTGTTACTCGGCAAGGAATCGATACATCTTCTTCAACCGGAAATCCTCCGCCTACCAGCGAGAAGGTAATTACTACCGAGGTTTGTGGTAAGAGTGGAGAGCCTATTGTTATAAGTGGTCTTGTACAAAGCTCAAATTCTCAAAGTAGCAGTGGCGTTCCCCTGATTTCAAAAGTTCCTTTGTTAGGTGCACTTTTTAAAACTTCAGAAAAAATAACCGAGAAATCTCAGATGGTAATTTATCTTGTTCCACATATTGAAGAATACAATTCTTCATATATATCAAATGAAAATGAGAAGGAATCCTTACAGATTCAAACTGCATTGCTGGAACGTTGTGAGGCTTTCTATAAAAAAAATCTTTTGGAGGATACAAATGAACAACTATGAATTCAAACTTACACCAGCTTATTGTCTTTACAACGGAATAGCGGTGAAAAAGCAGCAGGGTTCAAAAATTTGTTTTCTGTCTGAAAACCCTGATGACAAACAGTTAAGAGAAAGAGTAACAAAAGCATTCAGACATCATCTTGAATACGTGAACAGGCAGAAGGATTGTCCTGAAATTTTTAAAACAAAACCTTCTGTGCAGTTTATTGCAGGAAATCGGACTGAATTAAGAATGCAGGTTTCACATTTGTATTCACAAAATGAGAATATGTCGCAATTGATTACTACAAAGGCTGCTGTAACTAAGGAAAAACAATCTGAGGAAGTGAAAAAAAAGAATGAAGCAGCTGCTGTGCTTCTTCTTGATTCTATTATGGCAGATGCACGGCAACGAAATGCAACAGATATTCATATTGAAAAGAATTGTGTTCGGTTCAGGGTGTCAGGCAAACTTGAACTGTCGACACAATTAACGGAGGATAAATGCATAGAACTTATACAGCGTATAAAATTTCTGGCAGGAATGAACGTGCTCGAAAAAAGACGGAGCCAAGACGGACATTTTGTCTATGGAGGAACGGATCCTATTTTTGTGAGAGTCTCAACTGTAGGGGTTGTAGGTTCGAAAAACAGCGAATGGGAGGAGTCTGTAGTAATCAGATTACTAGATACAAAACGGCTTCCGCTTTCATTGGAAAATCTTGGTTTTAATAAAGTTCAGCTTCTGAAGATTAATCAAATAGGTAAAAATCCGAGTGGACTTGTAATTATATGTGGTCCTACAGGAGCTGGAAAATCTACCACAGCGGCTTCGCTTTTGATTGAACTTAAAAACAGAAGTGATAATGCTATTAAAATTATCAGCCTGGAAGATCCGCCTGAATACTTGCTTCCCGGTATTACACAAATTCAGATTGATGAAAAGACAAATAATACCTTTGCCGAAGTACTCATGCATGTATTTCGTCAGGATCCGGATGTTCTGATGATCGGTGAAATAAGAGATGAAACAACTGCAACGATTGCAATTAGAGCAGCGCTTACGGGGCATCTTGTAATTGCAACACTTCATACTTCAACAGCAGCAGGAGTGATTTTACGTTTAGAAAATCTTGGAATTCCTAAAAATCTGATTTTTTCTGTATTAAAGGGAGTAATTGTTCAAGAACTAAATAATTTCAAAGGAAATGTAAATTTATTGGCAGATGTTTCTGTACCGGTTGAAAATATTGAATTGAATGTAGAAAAGGAATTGACGGAATCACAACTTGAAGATTATTTTGAGCATACTACAAATTACAGGCAAGTACTGGCAAAAACAATTGATGTGCTCAAGCAAAAGCAGCAGACAGTATTTATTCCACATAATCAAATTCAAAGAAAAACAAATAGATTAAAAACGGAGGCTGTAGGATGAGTAACAGGTTTTCAAATAGGAAAAATAAACGCAAATTTACAGAAGCCTTAGAGGAACTTGTCTGTGAAAAAAAATGCAGTATTCAAAAATCACTGTTTATTATGAGTAAGAATAAGAGCATGAAAAACAAAGCCGTGAGTCTGGCAGCCGGCAATATATATGAAGCTCTTATACAGGGAAATTCGTTTTCAAGTGCATTAAAGCTTTGCCCATTTATTGAGTTTGATATGCTTTATGTTTCATTTATCGGATTTGCACAACGCTGTGGAACACTTGATGATACACTTGTTTATCTCAAGAAAAAATGCATCAGAGAAGAAGAAAATCTTTTGCGTATAACAGAAGCTGCTGTCTACCCGTTATTCGTAGTTGTTCTTTGTGTAATGGCAGGCATTCTTCTTCTTGTATATTCAACTTCGATTTTAGGCTTTAGTGCAGAGTCTCCTGATGTATCTGCAAAGGTTTGTTCAACTTTTTTTATTTCTTTTGGTTTTTTACTGGTGTTTTGTATTGTTGCGTTTTTTGCAATAAAAAAGATTCTTGGCACAAATAAATTATATGAAGCATTTCTTGCAGCAGGATTCCTGATTAAAGGCGGTGAAAGCTTTGTAAATGCAGTAAAAGATGCTGTAAATATTTTGGGTTATGACACTAAAGAAGGATTAATTTTTGCACAGGCTGGAGAAAGATTGTCGTATGGCGAAAGTCTTCATTCTGCTTTTGAAATGTCATCAAAAAATAATGCACTTAAAAATGAATTGGATGATGCTTTTTTCTTTGCAGAAAACTCGGGTGGAGAAAATGATGTTTTTGAGAAAATAGCTTTATGGATTAAAACTCGGGATGAAAAACGAAGAACAGTATGTTTAAAACTGCTTGAACCTGTTTTTATTTCGGGAACTGGAGTATTTCTACTTGTATTTCTTATGAATCTTGTGCTTCCGTTATTTACAGAAGCAACATTAGTTTTATAACAATTCTTCATTATGGGAGGTAAAAAATGAAAGCTTTTAAGGAGAAAAACTATGGCAAGAAAAAACAATTTTTGCAAAAAGAAAAGATGTTTGGGAAAACTCAACCGGCCTTTACTTTTGTTGAAACCCTTGCAGTCCTCGCTATTACAGCGGCACTTACAGCGGGATGTACAATCTCTGTGGCAAAGCTTATATCGAGTGCAAAGAAGACAGCAGCAAAAAACCAGATTGAACAATTCAGTGCAGCATTACAAACCTATTTCCTTGACTGCGGATGTTTTCCAACAACAGAACAGGGACTTGCCGCCTTATGGGAAAAACCAATTCTCTATCCGATACCAGAAAACTGGGACGGACCATACGTTGAGCGTAAACCAGGCAAAGATCCTTGGGGAACCGATTTTGAGTATCTCAGCGCTGAAAGCTCCGTTATGCCGTCAGAGGTTCCTGAGAATTTGCCCTATGTACTCATTTGCTACGGCGCAGATAAGGAAAAGGGAGGAAAAGAAAATGGAAAAGATATCGTATCATGGGAATAAAGCTGTTGTTTCATTAATGGTTATACTTGCACTTGCAATCTGTTCTACGGCTGCAACATACAGACTAAAAAAGACTGCGCAAATAAGGCTTTGGGAAAAATCGCTTGCCGTTTATTCTGAAAGACTCGAAGAAGAAAATAATAGTGTAATTAATGGTTCCGAAAAATGAGACTTTGTTCTGTTGTAATAATGTTTCTATTTTTATGTATAATATCAATTTCTTTACGGGATATAACCTTCGTTACTGCAACGCTCCAAAAGGCAGCTGAACAAAAATTTATGGAATATTCTGCAAAGCGTTTTATTTCACAAAGTTTTAAAAATACTTGTAATCAGAAAGGTTTTCAAAATTTGCAGGAATGGGAATCGGTGTGTAATGCTTTATATGAACTTGATTCTATTGATTGGGAAATCTCTGACACAATAGTGCATGGGAAATGGAGCGGTGCAGAGACTATAAAAAATTGTAGTGGTGAAGTATATTGCCGAATAAATTTTCAAAATGATGAATAAGGATAAAAATATAGATGAAATTATTTAAAACAATAAAAGCATCCCCGGAGATTTGTATTGCAGATGATTATGATTTTTATACAATTCCTTTTGCTTTAAAATATCTGAAGCATACAAACAGAGACAGATATCTTTATTCAGAATTAGAAAAGCTTCATCCTTGTTTTTCTGATGACTGTTGTTTTGATGCCCGCTTTAGATTTGAAAAATCAAGACTTATGGCTGATATTGTTGTAATGCAAAAGTATAAGCTTGCTGAATATAAAAATCAGAAAAAAAAGATTTATATAAGTGAAAGAAAAGGGTACGCATTTTTTGAAAAACAAACTACTAAAAACGTAATGTTACTTTCGTGTACATTTTTTATTTTAACATGTCTGACATGCTTAGTTTTTAATAAAAACAGAAGTGTTCCGAGAAATATCCCGAAAGATGAAAAAGTTGCACAGACAGAACCAGTTAATACAGTTGAAAACTATGTGACTGGTGCAGAAATTTTTAATTATATAGCAACGCTTGAGGGCAAGATTTATGGTTTTATCTGGAGTTCTGATGGTTATGTGGAAAAATTGACTTTTAATTTGAAAGGTGTTTTCCCTGAGCAAATTGACCATTTTCAGTTTCAACAAAATTCAATTCATGCAGATTTTTCATCTGTTGTATTTGAAGATAATCTTCCTGTTTTTACTGCTTCATTTTCCGTAAAAAAAATACCGTGGGAAATGTCTGAAGCAATCTCAAATAATCAATATAGAAGTGAGTTACGGGATTTAATAAAACAAAATGAAATAGAACTGTTAGAAGAAACAATAAATCCATTTAGTCTTAGAATTGTAATTATTCAAAATCAACAACAGGCTTATGAAACACTATTGAATTTTTTAATAGAAAAAAAGCTTAGTGTGTCAGAAATAAAAATAATGAAATCGCAGGTTGATGGAATTAATAAAACTAAGAATCAGCTAAAACTGGAACTTCTTTTTTCAAAAGAAAGCTTTTCTTCTACTGAAAACTTATATATGAGTCTGCTTCAAAATTCTAAAGTTTTTTGCGAAACAGAATCAAACGCTATGTTTACAGAAACTGTAAATAATAAAAAAATTGAATCAATAAAAACACAATCAGGTAAATCTCTTGTAAAAATTGGGAAAGTGTTAAAACAGGATGGTTCTGTTATTGAATATTATAAAGATGACAATGGAAAAATAATAACTAACATTCAAGGGGCGCAATATGAATAAAGATTTTTTTATACGAAAGTTTTCTGTTCTTTTAAAAACAGTATGTTTTGCTGTTTTAATTCTGATTATAACAACAGGGAGTTCGTGTAAAACGACACAAAAGTTTTCTGGAAGAACGGAACTGTCTATATTTGTAATAGATGAAAATGACAAACCTGTAAATAATTTTGAAATAATTCTGAAGGATGGAGCAGTCCTGGAAGCTGTAACAACAAATCAAAACGGATTTTGTGTTTTTTATGATATTGCTGCGGGAGATTATTTGATTTTAGCACAGAATCCGGGTTATACCGATTCCCGGACAAAAATTAGTTTTTCAGAAAGAAATGAAGTTTTTTGTATTAAGGTTCTTAGTTCAGAATATGTGTTTGATCAGACTGAACTCTTATATGAACAGGAATTATATGAAACTGCTATAGAATTATTAAAAGAATTGAATATAGGAAAGAATCAGGTATTGCAGAATGTTAAGAGTTTTTATCTTGCTTATGGCTTTGCTGCCTTGAAGAAAAAAAGAGAAGTTCACTCTGAACTTAGAAAAATTAAAGCGGAACCACCTTTTGATGATTCCGCTCAAAAATATAAACAGGCTATTCAACAAATGCTTGAGTAATTGTTAATCAAGGCATGCATCCAGATCTTTGCAAATCTGATCTTTGTCTAAGTGACGTCCAATGATTACCATTTTAATCATACGGTCACCAACCTTTTCATCCCAGTCTTTTTTCATTTCTGGTTCTTCTGCAAGTACTCGTTTTTGTTCTGCAGGAGGGCAGGATGCAAGCCAGTTTCCTGAATATCCAGCCTGAATCTGACGGCCAGAAGTTTCCAGAACATAAGCCATGTCATCTTCATCGCTGAACCATACGACACCCTTTGAACGAATAATATTGCGAGGCCAGTTATTTGCAAACTTATCTAAGCGTTCGCGGTTAAATGGACGGCGGCGGTAATATACAAATGAACCAATTCCGTATTCATCTTCGCTTTCGCCTTCATGTTTGTGCTCGTGATGATGGTGTTCATGGTCGTGATGTTCGTGCTCATCATCGTGGTCGTGATGCTCGTGCTCATGATCATGCTCGTCATGGTCGTGATGTTCATGATGCTCCTCGGTCCCTGAGCCTGTCGAAGGGACATCATCGTCATCATCATCATCATCGTGCTCATGCTCATCATGTTCTTCCAAAGCCTTAACCCAACCAGCACTTGCATAAACAGTTTCAAAATCAAAGCGGTCAGTTCCAATAATTTCTTCTACAGGAACTTCGCAGCGTGTTGTTTCAAAAACTTTTACAGTTGGCTGAATCTTATTAATAACAGCTCTAACCATTTTCATCTGTTCGTCAGTAACAAGGTCTCGTTTATTTACAATCAAAGTTGAACAGAATTCAATCTGCTGAATTAAAAGTGATTCAATATCTTCTTCGTCAATGTCTTCTTTAAGAAGAGATTTTCCTTCATCAAATTCTTCTACGAGGCGACTGGCATCAACAACGCCAACAACGTTATCAAGTTTGCCTACTTCTATAGTTTCAATTGCCTGTGCAATAGGCATTGGTTCACAAACACCACTGGCTTCAATTAGAATATAATCAAACTTACCGCTCTTCATAAGATTTTCAATCTGATTTACCATATCGGTTTTGAGTGTACAGCATATACAACCGTTGGTAAGTGGAACAAGACTGCTTGAATCTTCGATTTTTGCTTCTTTTGAAATAAGGCGTTCGTCAACGTTTACTTCGCCAATATCATTTACAATGACTGCAACCTTGTAGCCTTTTTGATTAGTTAAAACGCGGTTCAAAAGGGTTGTCTTGCCAGCGCCTAAATATCCGCACAAAAGTGTAATAGGAATTTTTTTTGCCATTTTATTTACCTCATATGTATATATGTGTGAAAAAATGCTCCCGCCCGGTTTCGTGTTTTGCTCCACTAAACGAAGAGGACGTTCCGCAAAACACAAAACCGGGCTCCGCATTTTTTCAATATCTCTTCTTATATATTAAATATAATAAAAAAACTCCCTAAAGTACACAAAAAACAAACTATTTCCTTTTTTTTTCGCAAATTCTGGTGTATAATATACGATATCATTAAAATATTAAGAATATTTATAATGAAAATTCCGTTGTTCTGATACGGAGTGAAAAATGGCTGAGTGCAACTTCCTCTGTTGCGCGAAGACATTTTCCACGGGAGTATCAGAACCTGTAGTTTTCACTAATAATGTTTTTTCATGATATAGGAGACCCTTATGGCTATGAGACTTGTAACACGTTCCGATTTTGACGGCTTAGTATGTGGTGCACTGCTTTTAGAAGCCGGTGTAATTGATAACTGGAAATTTGCACATCCAAAAGACCTTCAGGATGGACTTGTAGAAATAAATGAAAACGATTGTCTTGCAAATGTTCCTTTTGTACCTGGCTGTGGATTGTGGTTTGATCATCATTCCTCAGAATTTGAACGTCAGGAACTTGAAGGAAAATATAAAGGAGAAAGCCGTATTACACCTTCTTGTGCCCGCATAATTTATGAATATTATGGTGGAAAAGAAAAATTTCCTAACTTTGATGATATTATGACTGCCGTAGACAAGGTAGACTCCGGTAACCTTACAATCGATGAAATTCAAAATCCTCAGGGTTGGATTCTCGTAGGTTTCTTAATGGACCCACGTACTGGTCTTGGCCGCTGGCGTGAATTTACAGTTCCAAACTATGCACTCATGGAAAAACTCATGGTTGCCTGCCGTGATAAATCTACTGCCGAAATCCTTGCAATGCCTGATGTTCAGGAGAGAATTGCCGTATACAATGAACAGACCGAAAAGTTCAAGGAAATGGTAAAGGCTCATACCCGTACCGAAGGAAATCTTATTATTTCTGATCTTCGTGGAGTAGACCCAATTTACACAGGTAACCGCTTTATGATTTACAGTATGTATCCACAGCAGAATATTTCTGCCTGGATTGTAAGTGGCCGTGGGGGACAAGGTTGTTCTGCTGCTTGTGGTTACAGCATCATTAACAAAACAAGCAAGGTAAATGTAGGAAGCCTTATGCTTAAATATGGTGGTGGCGGTCACGAAAAAGTAGGAACCTGCCAGTTCACAAATGAGAATATGGAAACAGAGCTTCCAAAAATGCTCAAGGAACTTTCTGCCCTGGCAAATGCGTAAACGAATAGGCGTAATTATTGCTTGTCCCGAAAATGATTATCAGCATAATGTGCTGGCTGGAATTTTGGCACAGGCAAATGTATACAATTATGATGTTTTTGTTTTCTCTCCGCTTGCTCATGTTACTTCAAATTCAAAAGAGCATGTGCAGGGGGAGTTGAACATTTTTAGTCTTATAAATTTTGAATTACTCGACGCTGTTATTATCGTTCCAATTTCGTTAACCGAAGATAATGACACAACTATAGTAAATGAGCTTTTGGAACAGATTAAGAAAAAATGCAAAATACCTGTTGTTTCAATAGACATCCCACTGGAAGATTATCCTGTAATCCGCACAGACGAAAAGACTCCTTTTGTACAAATAACCGACCACCTTATTGATGTTCACGGTTGTAAAAATATTTCGGTGCTGAACGGTCCTGCCTCTTATGATGGTTCCCAAATCCGTTTGTCAGGAATTGAAGAGTCAATGCAGAAGCACGGACTCAACTTAAATAAAGATCAGGTTTATTACGGTGATTTCTGGTACACAAGCGGTGAAGCACTTGCCGAAAAATATGTCAGTAAAAAACTGCCTCTGCCCGATGCAATAATTTGTACTTCGGACTATATGGCTATAGGTTTAACAAATGCCCTTATACGAGGCGGAATAAAAATTCCTGAACAGGTGATTATTACAGGCTTTGATGCAGTTGCCGAAGCAAGCATGAATAATCCGCCGATTACAACTTATAAGCCATTTCTTTTTGATACAGCCTCAAAAGCAGTTACTTATATTCATAAACAACTTTCTCCAAAAGCAGCAGAAAAAACAATTCAGCATTCGGAGAAGGCATATTTATGTCTGGGCGAAACTTGTGGATGTCCTCAAAATGAAGAATATACTCATGCAAGAATCCGTCAGAACCAGTATATGCTGCAACAGAATTTCAGCGATAAAAAATTCTGGAACGGAATTGGAATAGGAACTCTTTTTGAAAGTTATACTAACGAAATCCTAACCGGTACTTCTTCAACCGGAGAATGTCTTTTAAAAATCTATGAATCAAAATATCTTATTCAGCCTTATGAATATCTTTACCTTTGTTTGAATCAAAATTGGACCGATTCTGATTTTGATTTTGAAAAAGGATATTCCCCGCAGATGAACCTTTGCATTTTTGCCGATAAAGACAAGGCAAATCCAGGAGATTCAAATCATATTTTTTACGGCAAGGGACACGAAAAACTTTTTCCTGTAAATCAGATGCTTCCCGATTTTGCCCTTAATCAAAAAACCGATTCTCCGCAGGTTTATTATTTCTTTCCGGTTCATTTTAATACAGTCAGCCTTGGCTACATGATTATTCAGAATAAACTATCAGAAGAATATATTCCTGGCCTTGTTGTTCGTAATTACATAAGAATGATAAATAATGCGCTCGAAATGTCTCGTACCAGAAATAAAATCATTTCTCTTTCTGAACACGACATGATGACTAACCTTTATAACCGTCGCGGTCTTGATCGGGCAATAAGAGTTATGAATGCACGTGCCAAAAAGGGCGATAAGTGGCTTGCTATAGTCGCTGACATGGACGGACTAAAATTCTTAAACGACAACTTTGGACATTCTAAAGGTGATGAAGGTCTGAATTTTATTGCAGATACAATGCGTAAAATAGCCGGTCAGGATGAAGTTTGTGTTCGTAACGGCGGTGATGAATTTGCCATAGTGGGTCTTGGTCGTTACACCGACATAGAAATAAAAGAAAGAATACGTCATTTTAATGCGCTCATAAATGCCTTCAATACCGATAGTCCTGTTCCATTCAACGCAAGCATAGGCTACTGTATAAGTCCCTGGGGTAAACCCGAAGCCTTTGACAAAACCATGGAACAAGCCGACGTGAATATGTACCTGGACAAGCGCCAGAAGAAAAATAGACGGTAAAAAAATAACTTTAGAGCTTGTGCGTGAGGGTACAAACTCAAAATGTATTAATATTTTCTTTACCTATCTATCTTGTAGGAATATTCATTTTATGCTACTATCACACTCAATATATGTAATGAGGTGATTTTATGAAACGCATTATAACAGTTCAAGATATTTCATGTGTAGGCAAATGTTCGCTCACAGTAGCTCTTCCAATAATTTCTGCCATGGGCGTAGAAGCTTGTGTGCTTCCAACTGCAGTTCTTTCAACACATACTGCATTTAAAGGTTTTACATTCCGCGATTTAACTTCTGATATTAAACCAATTTGTGATCACTGGAAAGCAGAAAAAATCCATTTTGATGCAATTTATACAGGTTATCTTGGTTCTTTCGAGCAACTGGACCTTATGCATCAGCTTATTTCTGATTTTGGTGGTGGTGATACTCTTGCAATCGTTGACCCATGTATGGCCGATAATGGTAAACTTTATCCTGGTTTCACTCAGGAATTTGCTTTTGCAATGGCTAAGCTTTGTGGTAAAGCAGATGTAATTGTTCCAAACCTTACTGAAGCAAGTTTCATGCTCGGCATTCCTTATGTAGAATCTGGTTATGATGAAGAATATATAAAGGATATCCTTAAGAAACTTGCGGCTCTTGGTGCTAAAAAAATTGTTCTCAAAGGAGTTGAATTTGATAAGGATCAGGAAGACCTTAAAGGTATTGACGGAAAAATAGGTATTGCTTCTTACGATGCTGAAACAGGAACTTTTGACTGGTACTTCCACAAGAAAATGCCTCAAAGCTTCCACGGAACAGGCGATATTTTTGCAAGCGTTTTAACAGGAGCTCTTATGCGTGGCCTTTCATTGCAGAAGTCATATTCACTTGCAGGCGATTTTGTTGTAGAATCAATTAAGGAAACTTTAAGCCACGAAGACTATAACTGGTATGGTGTAGATTTCGAAGCTGCTTTCCCATATCTCATAAAACGACTTGGAGTTTAAATGAAAAAAATAACGATTCTTGATTCAACTCTTCGCGATGGTGCGCAGGGCGAGGGCATAAGTTTTTCGGTAAAAGATAAAATCCATATATGTCAGGCTCTTGATGAATTAGGAATTCAGTTTATAGAAGCAGGAAATCCTGGAAGTAATCCAAAAGATATGGAGTTTTTTCAGGAAATCAAAAAGATTCCTCTTAAAAATGCACGTATATGTGCTTTTGGAGCAACTCGTCGTAAAGATACAACCTGCGATAAAGATGCACAAATTCAAAGTCTTTTAAATGCAGAAACCGATACCGTAGTGATTTTTGGTAAATCCTGGGATTTTCAGGTAAAAGATATAATCAAAACTACCTTGCAGGAAAATCTTGCAATGATAAAAGAAACCTGTGAGTATCTTAAACAGAACGGTCGTACTGTTTTTTATGATGCAGAACACTTTTTTACTGCTTACAAAGAAAATAAAGAATATGCTTTAAAAACCTTAAATGCTGCAGTCGAGGGTGGAGCAGAAGTAATCTGCCTTTGCGAAACAAAAGGTGGCTTTATGATTGATGAATGCCGGAGTGCGGTTGCAGAGGTTGTAGAACAATTTGGAACCAAAGCACAAATAGGTATTCATACACATAATGACTGCGGACTTGCAGTAGCAAATTCTCTCGTTGCGGTTTCTGAAGGTGCAACACATGTTCAGGGTGTTTTACTTGGCTTTGGTGAACGTACTGGAAATGCAAATCTTTCTACAATAATACCAGATCTTCAATTGAAGATGGGCTATGAATGTATTCCTGCTGCAAATATGAAGAAGCTCACCGCTATTTGTAATCAGGTTGCCGAAATTACAAATATCAGCATGAATCAGCAGTCACCTTATGTAGGAAAATCTGCTTTTGCACATAAAGCCGGAATGCATATTGATGCTGTCTTAAAGAATCCATTTGCATATGAACATATAGAACCTGAAACTGTAGGAAACAATCGTGTTTTCCTTATGAGTGAGGTTGCAGGTCGTGCTACAATAATAGAAAAAATTAATCGTTTTGCACCACAAATCAAAAAGGATGATAAAATTGTTGAAGAAATTATTGCCCGTATGAAGGAACTTGAAAAACAAGGATATCAGTTTGAAGGTGCCGATGGAAGCTTTGAACTTATGGTGCGCAAGGTGCTTGGTCAGTATCAGCCGTTTTTTAAGCTTCATTATTATACAACAAATGGTTCTAATCCGCGTCCCGAAGAAGGTGTATGCTGTTGTGCTCAGACAAAAGTAGAGGTTGATGGACAAATAGAAATTACTGCTGGAGAAGGTGATGGTCCTGTAAATGCACTCGATATTGCACTTCGCAAAGCATTGGAAAAATTCTATCCGCTTGTATCACAAATCCGCCTTGTAGATTTTAAGGTTCGTGTACTTGATGGACAGGCCGCTACAGCTGCAAAGGTTCGTGTAATTATTGAAAGTACAGATGGCATTATGAGCTGGACAACTGTAGGCGTTTCTGCTGACCTTATTGAGGCTTCCTGGATTGCATTGTCCGATTCTTTTGAATATAAACTTATACGCGATATTGAAAAGCATTATAAGAAAATTATATAGCAGTTTCTCGACATTGTAATAACTTACAAATTTCATTATATTATTACTCAAAACATTAAAGGTTATTGAAGACCTTATTCAGGAGATAAAATTCATGGCAGATACAATGCACGCATTGGAAAAGAACCCTAACTGGAAGGGACGTCGTGGTCCTGTCGTTCTTGTAATTATGGACGGCGTTGGATATGGAAAATTTGAAGAAGGTGATGCTGTAAAAGCAAGCCGAATGAAATATCTTGACTGGTTTACTGCAAACTGTCCTCATACAAAGCTTAAGGCACACGGAACAGCTGTAGGTCTTCCAAGCGATGATGATATGGGAAACAGCGAAGTTGGTCACAATGCAATGGGCTGCGGACGCGTATTTGCACAGGGTGCTAAGCTTGTAGGCGAAAGCATTGCAAACGGTTCTATGTTTGCTGCCGACACCTGGAAAAAGCTTGTAAAAAATGTAAACGACAAAAACGGAACACTTCATTTTATTGGTCTTGTTTCTGACGGAAACGTTCACTCACATATTGATCATCTTAAAGCAATGATTACACAGGCAAGCAAGGATGGAGTTAAAAAACTCCGTGTTCACGCACTGCTTGATGGTCGTGACGTAGATCCTACTTCTGCCTTAAATTACATTACACCACTTGAAGAATTCCTTGCTGGTTTTGCAGGTTTTGATTACCAGATTGCTTCTGGCGGCGGACGTATGTACATGACAATGGACCGCTACAATGCAGACTGGTCTATGGTAGAACGCGGTTGGAAAGCACACGTACTTGGCGAAGGCCGCAAGTTTGAAAGCGCAACAAAAGCAATTGAAACATACCGTGCCGAAGTTCCTGGCGTTCTTGATCAGGATATGCACGAGTTTGTAATTGCCGATGCCAGCGGAAAACCAGTTGGAACAATTGAAGACGGCGACAGCGTAATTTACTTTAACTTCCGCGGTGATCGTGCCCTTGAAATGACACGAGCATTTGAAACTCCAAAGGGCGGAGACCTGCCATTTGACCGTGTACGCGTTCCTGCAGTTGAATATGCCGGAATGATGGAATACGACGGAGACGCTCATGTCCCAGCCCAGTATCTTGTAAACCCACCAAGCATTGACCGCACAATGGGTGAATATCTTACAAAAACAGGCGTTAAACTTCTTGCAATTTCTGAAACACAGAAGTATGGTCACGTAACTTACTTCTTCAACGGAAACAAGCAGGGCAAGTTTGACGAAAAGCTCGAAGATTATATCGAAGTTCCAAGCGACGTAGTTCCATTTGAACAGCGTCCATGGATGAAGTGTGCCGAAATTACAGACAAAGTAATTGAAGCAATCAAGAGCGGAAAGTATGACCATATCCGTTTGAATTTCCCTAATGGAGATATGGTTGGACATACTGGTGTATTCAATGCAGTAGTTTGTTCTATGGAAGGTATGGACCTTCAGCTTGGACGTCTTAAGGCAGCAATCGACGAAGCAGGCGGAATCCTTTGTCTTACAGCAGACCACGGAAACTCTGACGATATGTATGAGCACGCAAAAGATGGCAGCGTAAAGAAAGATGCCGACGGAGAACCAAAAGCAAAAACTTCTCACTCGCTTAATCCGGTTCCAGGTATTATCTACGACCCTGAATACAAGGGCGAATACGACAATACAAAGCTCAACGATGGTCTTGGAATAAGCAGCTGGCCTAGTACACTTATGACTCTTATGGGTTATGTGCCTCCTGCAGATTACGACAAGAGTATTATTAATTTGAAATAAATAAAATCAATAATGCCCCTGAGTCTTGCCGTCCGCACGCAAACAGAACGAAAAGGAAGTTTGCGTGCAGCCGGCAAGGCTTAGGGGCAAGTGTTTTTAAATATGAATAATAACATTCGTGCGCCACGTAATAGAACAATTACTCTTACCGAAGAAGAAAAAATTGAACTTCGTAAGAGTATTGTTTCTGTCGAAGGACCGCACGGGGTCCCTGAGGCTCTCGAAGGGCCACTTTATGATTGCACAATAAATGCCAACTTACTCGACGTCCTCCCGCTTTTACCCGATGCCTTTGCCGATCTTATTATTATAGATCCACCGTACAATCTTACAAAAAATTTCAACGGTAATAAATTCAACGCACGTACCGAGCAGGCATACGATGAATATCTTGACTCCTGGTTTCCACAAGTTTGCAAAAAACTTAAACCAAACGGTTCGCTTTATCTTTGCGGTGACTGGAAATGTACTTCTTCACTGCAGCGGGCAATGGAAAAAGAACTAACTGTTTTAAATCGCATAACCTGGCAGCGCGAAAAGGGCAGGGGGGCAAAATCAAACTGGAAAAACGGCATGGAAGATATCTGGTTTGGTGTAAAAAATCCAGATGACTATTATTTTAATGTAGAAGCCGTAAAGCAAAAGCGCCGCGTAATTGCACCATATAAAGTAGACGGAAAACCAAAAGGCTGGGATGAAACTCAGGACGGAAACTATCGTCTTACATATCCTTCCAATTTCTGGGACGACATAAGCGTGCCGTTCTGGTCCATGCCCGAAAATACAGACCACCCGACACAAAAACCCGAAAAGCTTTATGCAAAACTTATTCTTGCAAGCTCGCGTCCGGGTGACCTTGTATTTGACCCTTTCTTAGGAAGCGGTACTGCGAGTGTAGTTGCTAAAAAACTTGGACGTCACTACTGCGGAATTGAAATGAACGAAGAATACTGTCTGCTGGCCCAAAAGCGTCTGAAGCTTGCGGACGAAGATAAATCAATTCAAGGCTACAGCGACGGAGTTTTCTGGGAACGAAATACAGCCCAACTCCAGAAAAAACAGGAAAACTAAAGGATACCTAATGGCAGAAAAAATCTATTTAATGATGAATAAGCCTGCGGGCTACGTTTGTTCTGCTGCTTCAGATTCTCATAAAACAGTTTACCAGCTTCTTACACCAGAACTACAGCAATTAGTGCAAGGTGCCAAAAGGGGAGAGCGTCTTCATACAATAGGACGCCTTGATGCAGATACAACAGGTTTGTTGCTTTTTACAAATGACGGAAAGTTTTCGTATGGAATTACTGCATCTGGCGGTACTTCAAAAACCTACCTGGCAATTTTGAAAAATCCAGTTCCACACGACCTGCAAACTTCTTATATAACCCGCGCTGCGCAAGGCCTTATCCTTCCTCCAGAAAAAAAAGCTCCTGAACAAAAAGCGGCTCCTGCACAAATAAGTTTTATAGATGAAACAACCTGCCGTATTACAGTAATAGAAGGAAAATTTCACGAGGTTCGACGGATTTTCCGTGCACTAGGAAACGAAGTTGTAGAACTTAAACGGGTAGCAATAGGCAAACTTGAACTACCTTCAGAGCTTGCACCTGGTGAATACATAAAGTTTTCTCCCGAGCAAATACTTTTTTGACATATATTTTTGTATGCGTTATAATATTAATAAGTTCAAACAAAAAAGTTCTACAGGCATGCATCCGCATCGCCGGTGATTTTATATTTTTTTGGAGTTTTTATTATGAAAAAAACATTAACAGCAATGATTTCTTTATTTGTACTGCTTGGAGCAGTTATGTTAACAGGTTGTTCAAAGGAAATAAGGGAAGGTCTTCTGGAAGAAACTTACGATACATGGTATCAGGTAAAGAAAGGTTCTAATTCAACTTTTAACATTCCTATTGCAGATAAAGATCCAGATGATGCTTCAAACGATGGTGTTATGAAAAATGCCGAAGTCTATGTAAGATATAATCCTGATAACGGATTGGATGTATCATTTATGACTACAACTGTTCAGACAATTGGTTATTTCGGAGATACTTATACTGTTGAAACCCCAGTTACAACAGGAGCAACAAAGACATATTCAGCTGAAGAATTTTCAGTAGAAAAGTGGGGTTTATTGTATTTCTCTGGTAAACTTAAGAAGGCAAATCCTCCTGAAATTACTGTTGATATTTCAAAATTTATAACAAACGGATCATTCAATCCAAAGCGTATTCTTGCTGAATGGTTATTACAAATGATTGAATAGTTTTATTAATTAGCCTCTTCTCAAAAAAAAAGATGAAAGACCTCACACGCCTTTCATCTTTTTTAAATTTTAAGTAAACAAAATTCAGGGCATCATCACAGGTGCCTGGATGTCAAAATAATCACCCGTTTTTTTATCCCCTATAAATTAATTATCGGCCCTAATTCGGCCTAGTTTAGCAAAAAAAACGCGAGAAATTTGCAGTTTTTACAAAAAAAATCAACATTTTTATATTATACTTGACTAAGATTTGTTTTTTTAAGATTATATTGTGCTATGGAAGATGAAAAAATAACCCGTGCATATCTGGAAACCCTTTCTTTTTCAGATCTTAAAAAACTTGCTGACGAATACGGTGTAGATGTTCCAGAAGATTTAGACAGACGTTTTCTTTTGTGTGAACTGCTTGAAATTGCAGAAGAAAACAGGCACGATAAAGATGCCGCAATGATAATTTCCTTTGATAATGGTGTAAATCAGGGTACAAATCTTCCGGAAGGCTACAACGAAACTCATATTTCCTGTGTTTTAAGAAATCCTGTGTGGCTTTTTGTTTTTTGGGATATAAGTGATACAGATTTGAATATGCTTAAGTCACTTCAAGATTATTCACTTGCATTGCGTGTTTGTATTCTTTCTTCAAATGATGACCTTTCTCCTCAAGAAGTTCTCGAAATTGAAATTCCAAATGGTGCAAATGAACAATATGTCCTTATTCCTGCAGGAAAAAGCTTTATAAGAATAGAACTTGTGTATTCAAGTGGTTCTGTCAGAGAAGTTCTTGCTTTTTCACCTGTAGTTTCAATTCCAAAAAGTTCAAGTTATGTAGAAAATTATCAGCCTGGTATAAAAAATGATTTTCCTGAAATATTAAAGCTCTCTGGCCTGGAAAAGCTTTTATCAGATCAATATAAAAATTACCGTCATTCTTTTTCGTGAGTGCAGGGCAAAAAGAAACTGGAGATTATCAAATGTTAAAGAATCTGGCATTTATTATTAAAATATACGAAGATTTTATACGAACTAATGAAGATGATGTACATGCATGCGACAAACTAAAACTAAATTCTTTTTTTGAGTGTATTTCAGATTCTTTGATGCCACTTTTAGATTTGTTTGAGCGACTTGAAGCAGATGGTGTTGCTTTTAAATTAGGACTTGTTCTTCCCCCTGTTTTGTGTTCAATGCTGGAAGATGAAAAAATCAAGTCGCTTTATGTTGAATTTTTAGACAAACGTATTGCTCTTGGAAAAAAAGAGTTGAATCGTTACAAAAATGATCAAAAAGCAAGTGAACTTGTTTCTTCAACAGTAGAAAAGAATAAAGCACTTAAAAAACGTTTCACAGATGATTACGAGTCGAATCTTGTAAAACAGTTTGCTGCCTGGCAAAGAAAGGGCAATGTAGAAATTCTTGGAACCTGTGCAACAGATATTTTTATGCCATACTACGCAGATTTACCCGAAGCTCTTTCTGCACAAGTAGAAATGGGATTACAGTCATACAAAAAAAGTTTTGGAGAACTTCCTGATGGATTTTTCTTACCGGAATTTGGTTATACTCCTGGAATTGAGAAAATTATCCGCTCGTATGGATATATTTATACAATCCTTCATAGCCGAAGTATTTTACTTACAGATAATCCTCCTGCAAACGGAATATTCTATCCGGTAAGAACAGATAATTCTCTTGGTTTGTTTACTGCGGATCCTCTTATTAAAAACCAGATTTTGGGTGAAGAAGGTTACAGTGCGTCAAGTGTATATCGTAACGAAAACCGCGACATTGGATTTGAGCTGGATCTTAGAAAGCTTACTCCAATTCTTGAAGAAAAGTCACCACGCTGTTCAACCGGCTATAAATACTGGAAAAAAGACTTTAGTGATGATGCTGCAGTTTCATATAGCATTACAGATGCAGCTGCTCAGGCACAAAAAGATGCAGACGATTTTATAGAAAAACGAAACGAATATCTTTCAAAAGCAGCCGAATGTGCAAAGGATGTTGATTATGTTGCTTCTGTTTGCTGTATAAATGAAGGTGAAGTTCGTAAGCAATGGGCTGAGTATTTACTTTGGCTTGAAGCAGTAATTCGTAAAACAAGTAATACAGAATTGAATCTTTGTTTGTGTAAGGATATGGTTTCTAAGCAGTTTTCTCTTGAAAAAATAATACCATATTATTCAGCAGGCGCTGGCGATGGTTACGGAGAAAATCTTCTTTCAAGTAAAAACTGCTGGATGATGCGTTATGTTCGTAAGGCAACTGAGCGTATGATTGATCTTGCCGAACGTTTTCCAAGCGATACCGGTTTAAAAACAAGGCTTTTGAATATTGGTGCGCTGGAACTTCTGTTAGCACAGTCAAGTTCACTTGCAAAGATGATAGAAGAAGATGATTTTTCTGAATATGCTGACCGAAGATTCCGTCTTGCAATAAACGCGTTTACAGTAGTTTTTGATGCACTTGGCTCAAATACAGTAAGCACCGAATGGCTCACCAAGCTTGAACTCATGGACAATCTGTTCCCATGGATAAACTACAAAATCTTCTCAATAAAGAAATAAAAATATAAAGAAGAGACCAGAAGAGTGTGCGCAGCCACCAACTCATTCTTCAAAAAACATAGATTCGCGTACCCTCTGGTACATCTCAATTTGAGCGCGGGCACTATCAATTCCCAGAATTGCAGGATCATAGCGTTTATTCAGGATAAGTATTGCTTCCCATTCATCAATTGCTTTTTCCCATTCTGCGTTTGCGTAATATTCCAGTCCTCTTGCATATAATTCGTCAATCAGTTTCTGGCGTTCTGCACGTCCTCTGTCGCCAAGAAGAATTTTTGCTGAAAGACTGATTCTGTTTACAGGATTTAATGAAGAAGTTAAATCGAGCGTATAGTTAAAATTAAGTCGCGCATTTGTAAGCTGCAATTCGGAACCTACAGAAAATCTTGGATTTCCACCTTTTATTTCGGCCCCAACAAGCAGATTAAATTGTTTTGTAAAGGCAAGAATAATTCCAGTGCTTAAAGAAAACATCTGATATTCGGTTGGATGAAATAAATTTACCGGCTGTTTTATATCAAAGGTTGCAGTAATAACAGGTAAAAACTGGCACGAAAAACCAGCAGCAAAAAAAGTAGGCAGCGGGTCATCAAGTTTTACACCGGAACCACTTGAAAATCCTGTAATTGCAACACCCAGATTTTGTGCCGAAAGTCCTATTCGTACGTTTGGAGTTCGTGAAGCAAAAAATTTCAAAAAATTAAATTGAAGCAGCATACCAAAATCGGCCATAATACCAATTCCAGACTGCTCCAGACCAGAAAATGAAATAATTGCATCTGTGTCTTTGTTCGTATAATCGGGAATGCTTCGGAAGGCTGTTTTTATAGTTGCACCAAGTGCCAGACCTTTAAAATCATAACCTGCCATAAAGTTATAGGAAATATTTGCAGCAATATTTGTTTCAGAATAATAACTTGCGTTTACTCTTTCACCAAAAATATTGTATTCGGTAAAAGGCATATAAAGACAACCCGCTTGAAGTCCAAAACCAAAATTATCTACTCTTGTCGTAAAAACAATTGTGTCCATTTTGGAATCTGCAATCCATGAATTATGAAAAGCAGAGGCTTGTGTTTCATTAAGAATACAGCTTGCGGCAGAGTTGTAGTTAATGTAGCCGGCGTCATCACATAGTCCTGTATATGCAGAACCAAGACTTTCTGCACGTCCTCCAACAGGAATAAGAAGGGAACGAAATGAAGTAGCACCTTCGTTTTTACTGCTGTTAAAAAGACCGAATTCACTGAGTGTGTCCGAAATATCAGCATAATCAAGTGAATAAATTATGCCCGGAACACAAAAAAAGAGAAAGATGAAAACTGTAAGAATTCTGATCCTTTTTGCTTTCATTTTGTTAAAATGATACTAAATTGTCGGTTTTTTTTCTCTTATATATAAGGTTAAATACCGAAAATATACTATAATATAAAAGATGAAAAGGAAACATCTGCTTTTTCGAATTTTACTGATTTTTCTCATTTCTGCATCATTTTCAATGCCTTTGTCTGCGCAAATTGTGGATGAAATTGAACATGATGATAATAACGGAGAAGTAATGTCTTTATTCGAAATCGAAAAGCTTATAAGGCGTACAGATTATTCCGAAGCCTTAAAGCAGCTGAACCTTTTTATTGAAAAAAAGCCTGATTATTTTGATAATGCCCAGCGGCTTATAAAAATAATAATGAACCGTCGTAAACAGTATTCTGTTCTTGCTGAAAAAGCAATTAAATCAAGCGAAGAAAATCCGGAAGATCACGAAACTCCTGCAAAAATCATTCTGCAGATGCGAAGCATAGAAAAAAATCCACCTGCAGAAATTAAGCGTATGATTGATATGCTTGAAGAAATGCATCTTTTCAAATATTATGCATATCTTTTTGATACAATTCTTGAAGAATCTTCAGTATTATCACAGGATGGAGAATATATAGCCGCGATTTCCAAAGTTCAAAACGAAGGCTTTGATATTTACAAGGATGAGTATTACGATTTATATGAAACAGATAATCCGCAGATGATTACTGATGTTGAACAGATTATTGCATCCTTGAATAATGCTGTTACACGTTATGAAGATGCAGCATTGCAAAAGGAGTTTGACACAATAACGGCACAATTTCTGAACGCAATTGAAGAAGATGATTATACACAGGCCGAAACACTCTTTCCGTCGCTTGAGGCAGCTTATAAAAAGTATAGTCAGATTCGTAATGATGTTTACAATTGTGGTCAAAATATAAAGAATTTGTATGAACTGCAAAAATCTATTGACAGTGAAATTACAGATGCATCTTATCTGCCGTTCTTGCAGCGTTTTATTCTGGGAGTTCAGGAACCCGAAAATTCCGGAATACTTGGTGCAATTGACTGTAAGTATTCTAAAAATCTGGAAGAAATTAAGATAGCCATCGAAGATACATTAAAATACAGAAGCGATGAATATCTGACTGTTCTGCCGTCAACTCTTCTTGAAGATTCTACGGATTATAATGATCTTACTAATAAGTCGAAATATGTTGTTGCTCTTGAACGATATGCTCAGTTGGGTAAAAAAACAGATTCCTTGTATGATTTACTTGAAGAAAAACAAACTCCTTCGCAAGTTTACACACTGGAACTTGATTATGAAGCAGAACTTGGAAATCTTACTGCTGATTTACTTGCTAAGGCACGCGAATTCCAGCAGGAACAGACAATTCAGAATAATCTTCTTGCTTCTACGCAGACAGATATCACTCCGCTGTTTGATTCCGTATTCCGTATGAGTACCATTCTTGGTTCAAAGGCAAGTCTTCAATTAGAATCATTTGAGTGGGGTAGTACTTATCTTTCAATTCCAAATAGAACAATCTGGACTGTACATACTCAACTTTATAAATCTTATCTTGATAAACTTTTTGAAACTTCTGCTTCTTCAATGACAGATGCCTGGACAATTATTACACAAAGCTATCGTGCAGATTCAGACAGCTATGTAAATGAAACAAACGAATACAAACAATATGCGGCAGTGTTTACAACAGGCTTTGATGAACCTCTTGATTCAAAGCAGTATAATTCAATTACAAAAGCATCAGATAACAGCGGTCTTTTAAATTATGCAAAGAATGCCGGCGTACAAAAAAATCCTGTTTATCATTATCCTGAGCTTGCAATAAAAATGTACGAAACTGCTACAGAAAAATCGGGCATTTATATTCAAGGTATTGAAGAAAAGCAAAAATCACTTACTGATAATCTGAATGCTCATGAAGACTGGCTGCAGAATGACTCTCTCGTAGAGATTGTAAATTCAAGTGTTGAATATATGCAAAACAGAAAATCGCAGCTTGAATTAAACAGAATGCAGTCTTCTCAATTAATAACACAGGCTAATAATCAGCTTGAAGAAGCGGCTTATACAAAGAATTATGCCGCATCAATTATCGAAGAATCTCGAGAAGCTCTGGCACGCGGAAATCTTGCTAATGCCGAAAAACTTCTTCTGGAAGCAAGTGAAAAATATTCTGAATCTCTTTCTATTGCCGATGAAGAAGCATTGCGTAATGAAGTTGATAAAGTTGTTGCAAGTTTGAGTGTTCAGATTATGGATGCTAAGAACGAGCTTGTAGTAAAAGAATCGCGTGAATTGTATACTCAGGCAAGAGACGCACTGAACTATGACCGCTATGAAGATTCGGAAACATTGATTAATGCTGCAATTAATAAATGGGCCGAAACACACACAGAAAAGAACCCCGAATTTGAGACTTTCCTCGAACTTGTTAATACAGCTGTTTCTATGAAAACAGGTCGTATTCTTTTAACTTCTGATCCTCTTTATTCAGAAATGTCACAACTCTTAAGTATTGCTTATCAGTATTATGATGAAGGAGAAGCACTGATGAAGAAGGGCAACGAAGCTGCAGCACGAACAGCCCTTGCTTCTGCAGAAGAAAGCCTTAACAAAATAAAATCTGTATATCCGCTTAATCAGGAAGCTTCTTTACTGCTGTTAAAGATTGACCGTTTATATGATCCTGCAAAATTCGAAGAAGAATTTGCTCAAAAGGTTCAGGCAGCTATTGCACAAAGTAAGAACAAAGACACAATGGCTCAGGCTTACAATACACTCACTGATTATTATAATCTTGAACCAAATTATAAGGGCTTAAAAGAGGCAATCTATAATCTTGAAATAGAACTTGGAATGAGACAGCGTCCTGTAGATAATAGTGCTGCAGCCCGTTCAACAAGACTTACTACACAGGCTCAAACTCAATTTAACAATGCAGGAACAAATACTACAAAGCTTAATCAGGCTTTGGAAACTGTAAACGAAGCACTCCGTCTTAATCCAAATAACAAGACTGCAGAAGCACTTAAGGACCGCATTTCTCTTAAAATAGGTAGTAGTTCAATTATTGTACTTTCCAGCAGTGATCAGAATCTTTTGACTCAGGCTAAAAAGGCATATCAGACAGGAAACATTGATGATGCAAATACTTATATGATAAGGCTTTTAAATAATAATCCTAATAATATAAAGGTTAAAGAAGTAGAGGATTTGAACAACAAGATAAAATCTCAGTTGTAGTGTATAATGGTAAAGATTGATGCGTAGATATTTTGGATTAAAAGTAAAACTTCTCACAATAGCGCTGCTCCTGTTTTGCGGGGCATTTGCAGTCAATCTTTTTGCTGCAGAAAAATATTATTGGGAAAATCCAAAAGTAATAACTTCGGGCGATGCACGTTTTCCTGTTGCAGTTAATACAGACAGTGTTTCATATGTTTTCTGGCAGGAAGTAGATTCTCAAAATAACAGAATATGGATTTCCTGCCGCATTTATACAGACAATTCAACCTATACAGAGAATCTAAGATTTGCAGGCCCATTTCAGTATTCAGGCGAAGTCCCGGATATTTTTTCGGTAACAGCAGGTAGTTCAGGTTCTGCAGGAAATAATTCCAACTCAATTCTTTTAACTGTACTTTCAGATAAAAAAAAGGTTTCTGCATATTATTCTACAGATCGTTGCCGGACTTTTACAAAATCTGATATTTCTTCAAGTACAATTTTTATTGCTCCGCGTGTTTACACCTGTGCCGACGGTTCCTTCAGATTATTTACTTCGGCATCTGTAAACGATTCCTTTTATATTTATACTTCTGAATCAAAGGATGGCAAAAACTGGAGTTCTTTTGAGCAGTTTGAACCTTGCCGCCAAATGAGGAATCCTTTTGTTCCTTATCAAATTACATATGCTGGTGGAGACCTTGTAGTTTTTCAGTCATATTATTCTTCTTCTGTTACAAGCAGGCTTTCTTATCAACTTTTCAGCACATATTCTGCGGATGGTGGAAAAACCTGGAGCGAACCGGTACTTCTTACAGATCAGAATTCACTTCCGGCAAATGAAAAACGAAACTTTGCAAATTTTCAAAATCAAAGACCGTTCCTTTACAATTATAATGGAAAAACTTATGTTGTCTGGGAACGCATGGAATCTGTAAGCGCCGCAATCTGGTCTGCAGAAGTTGACAAAAACGGATTTGTTACAAGAACGGCAGTAAAGGTTTCTGATAAAGGAAATTCGAACCGTGCATCTCTTTTTGAATATGGCGGTAATCTTTATGCATTATGGTTTGATACCAGAACCGGTTCAGAACAGATTTATATGGCTCAAAAGGCAGGAAACGACTGGGAGCAGATTACAGTTCTTGAAAACTCCTATTCAAATATGTTTGTTTCGCCGCTTATAGTACGAAAAACCGGTGTACAAAAGCAGCTTAGTTTTATATGGCAGCAAAGTTCCAAAACAGCAAATAATCTTGCAATTCTTTTGCCAGATACAACAGTTTCTGTCCCTCGTTTAACTCCAACTTCTTATCGCGAAGGAAAAGCAAGCCGCGAAAAAAATGTTTATATTCAAATAGGCTTCCCCGATGATTCTTCCGGTATAAATGGTTATTCATATTCCTGGGGTAAAAATAATACAACTGAACCACCTGCTCGTGTCCAATATTTTTCAAACATCAAAACAATTAATGTTCAGGCAGCCGAAGATGGAATTTATAATCTTCTTGTTCGTATTCAAGACAAAGCAGGAAACTGGTCACAAAGTGCAAAGATTTCATATCATCGTGATTTAACTCCACCGGAACCACCAGAGCCTCTTTTACCGCAGACAGATCAATATGGTTTTGCCGCATCAAATACACTTTCTTTTGATTGGGAAGCTTCTAAAGATACAGATACCGCTGGATATAATTATGAACTTGTGTATCTTGGTGCAATTCCAAAAGCGTTAGTCGAAAATAAAACTCATAAAATATCTTACAGTAAAGAACGAGTTGCACAGGAAATAGAAACACTTACTCAGCGGTATACCCCGGCACTCGAAAAAGAAAATGCACTTAAAGGAAATATTAAGGCAGCTTCAACAAAATCCAGAACCTATAACAATCAGTCAAATGGTGTTTATCGCTTTACGGTCAATGCAATTGATGAAGTTGGAAATGTAGGAAAATCTAAATCGATTCTTGTAATTTTAAATAAATATCGTCCTTCGACTTTTATAACTTCTGCAAAGCAAAACCTGAATGATCTTGGTGAGCCAGAACTTGAAATTATTGGCGGCGGCTTTTCATACGAAGGAACTATTTCGACAATTTATGTAGATAGAGATGGAATTGCTCCTTATGATATGACGCTTACAGCAAAGGATGGACAATTCAAAGTAAGTTCAGATAGTAAGATTTCTCAGGTAAAAATAGGAACAGACCTTGATGAAGGAACTTATAGAGTAGGGCTTGTTCATACTGATCGCGGCTTGTATATGTCAGGTCAGATTCTTTCAATTCTTCAGAATGGAACAGTAAAAATTGAACCAGAATATATCCACAAAAATAAATATAAGGTTGTTACAGATTCTGTAAAATTTACTTTGACTATTGCAATGGTGCTTTCAGTTTTGATGGTGCTTTTTGTAATAATCAGTTTGCAGGCTGTAATTGTTTATTCAGTGCAGCGACATAAAGAAAAGAAAATTATATCAATGGAAATAAAAGCACTTATTTCGGGAGAAGCTATGCCATCATCAAAGCCTAAAACAAAAAAAGAAAAACAAAAGAGTCTCAGAGGAAAACTCGTAGGATTTACAATTGTTCTTGTTGCAGTTGTTGTACTTTTTGTAACATTGCAGAATGGTAACAATATGATTTCTACACAGGAAGAGACACTTGTTACTGCTCTTTACAATAGAATTGATGTACTTATGGAAAGCCTTTCTTCAGGTGTGCGAAACTTTCTCCCGACCGAAAATGACCTTGAAATTGGATCACTTCCATCTCAGAAGGATGCAATGTCAGAAGTTAAGTATATTACAATTCTTGGAACAAAGAGTTCTACTGCAAGCCCGGAAGAAGGTTATGTAAATCTTAATGGTCAGGCAGATGAAATTAGTTATGTATGGGCATCTAATGATCCTGCAATAAGTCAAAAGGTAGTAAATTATGGTGAGTACGGAATTGTTGCCGGCGAAACACGTATGATTGATGAAGATGTGCTTACTGTCCTTAAACGCTTTAATGGACTTAATGACAAGGTAGTGGCAAAGGCGAGTGATATATCAAAGCAAATTTCATTATTCTCTCAGGAAAATACAGAGCTTGCATTAAAAACTGATGAAGAAAGCAACTTGCGTCGTCAGGTAGTTTCAGATACAACTACAAAGCTGCGTAATGAATTAAACAGTCTTCTTACGTCTATTGCCACCGAAAATAGTTCGTCATATCCGGGCTTTTCGGATGATATGCTTGAAAGTGATATTACAGATTATTTATTTTACAGACCTGTTCTTTATCGTTCCGGGAATTCTGATAATTATCTTCATGGTGCAATTATTATGGAAGTTACCGTACAAGATCTTGTAGATCAGCTGCGTTCAGAAGTTCGTAAGATTTATATTACCGGTGCACTTTCTGCACTGGCTGCGGTTATTCTTGGGGCACTTGGAGCATGGCTTTTGGCAAGTCTTATTGTTAAGCCTATTAAAAAGCTTGAGTCGCATCTTGTAGAAGTTGGTAGCCTTATGACAAAGTCTGTACGCGAACGTCAGAAACTCGAGAAAAAACATATAGATATTAAGTCAAAGGATGAAATTGGGCACCTTGGAGATGTTGTAAATAAGATGACACTTTCGGCAGGACTTGCTGCTTATGAAGAATTCCTTCAGCTTGACGGTAAGGCTGTTCAGGAACGCTTTATTCCTTTAATGGACGGAGAGGGTGGACGTAAGCTTCCACTTGTAAAACTCAACGAAGAAAAGCTTGATTTATTTGCTTTTTATAAGGGTGACTCTGCTGTTTCCGGCGATTATTTTGATTATAAAAAACTTGATGATCAGTGGTATGTGTTTATAAAGTGTGATATTTCGGGACATGGTGTACCTGCTGCATTGCTTGTTTCTGTAGTTGCAACCAAATTTAAGGATTTTTATTATTTTTCTGACTGGAAGTTCAATAAACAGGGAATAAATCTTAAGAAGTTTGTATCTGCCGTTAATGATTTTATTTTTGATCTGGGAACCCGCGGAAAATTCAGTACAATAAACATAAGCCTTTATAATAAGTTAACCGGAGATCTTTATGTTTGTAATGCTGGTGATAACAAAATTCACATATTGGATGGAGTAACTAAAAAACTTAATGAAATTACTTTGTCAAATACTCCTACAGCGGGTGGTGTTTCAACAGATCTTGTAGAAATGACAGCTGGTGGCTATAAGGTTGAAAAACTTAAGCTTAATCCGGGTGATGTTTTGTATTTGTATACTGATGGTATTGATGAAGCAGAACGTCTTGTCCGTGATGAAAACTGGGTTGTTAAACAGACAGTTCAGGAAGATATCAGGACAGATCCTCGTACGGGTAAAGAAACAAAAAACACTCAGATTCTTGATGAAAAGGAACAGTTTGGTCAGGAACGAATTACACAGGTAATTGAAGCCGTTACGAATAAAAAGAAATTTGTACTTAATAAGCTTGATAACCCTAATCAGACAGAAGTGCTTGAGTTTGATTTTTCAACTTGTAAAGGAACAATTGACGAATCTATAATTGCTCTTGCTGCTGTTGAACGTGTATTCCGCATGGTAAAAGCTCCAACAGTTCGTGCCGATGACGAAATAGAAATAGAAAAATTCGTAGATGATTTTTTGCGTGAACATTTTACATTATACAATCGTTATTGCACTCCGGTTCAGTTAGCAGGTGGTACAGCCGGCGAACAGTCCATGGCCGAACTCGAAAAACAGCGAGCTCTGGAAGACCCGAACCTTACCCGCTACTCCTGGGTTACTGAAGATAAGCAAGCCGATGATATTACGTTGATAGCGATTAAACGCATTTAGTATATTTTAATATATATAGACTGATCTAAAAATCAGATGCCCGGAGTAGAAAATTGCCGGGGACAACTTCCTTCTGTTGTCTCCGGCAATTTTCTACGGGAGGGGGTCTGATTTTTTTATAAAAAAAAATATTAAAAAAAATCAAAAAAGACGGCATTCGACTATTGACTAATTCGTTTGGATTGTATATATTATTCGCTGTCGCTGATGAATCTGACAGCAAAATCCAGTTTTTTGACAGAATAGGGAAGGAAAGAATAGAACAAGTAAGGTTCTATGAACGAAGACGTTAGTTTTTGTTCTGTACATTGACTACAATGTTTTTTAGGTTTTAGGTCTAAAACCTAAGTCTATCAATTCAGCAGAAAAATAAAGCTGGGTTGAACTTGAATGTGGTAAATCATTACCCTTCGGGGTATTGAAATAATCATGGAGAGTTTGATCCTGGC
>JAFZWX010000074.1 GCA_017617145.1 Treponema sp.
CTGCTCGCAAGCTTTCTTGATTCCAATGTCGTCCGAGAGCTTCAAAGCCTCGTCCTTGAAATTTTGATCGTACCTTTTCATTGCCATTCTCCTTAGATTTTCGGCAATTTAGGCACTGCACTTTTATTGTATCACTCCATAAAGTCATTCTTTTTTTTCCCTTCAAAACAATACCGGCAATTTAAATTACAATTTCTTGTAGTAACTAATTCAAATATCATTTTATAATCCCCAAAAAAATAATCTGTACTTATCCTTTCTTTTTATTATTTTAATTATTTATAATAACCACAATAATTTGGATCTTTATTTGGATTTGCACTATTTTTACTTAAACTGTCACAAGGTCCTGGATCTTTAACCTTATTTGGATCTCCTGACGTTCCACTGCTAGCACCCCCTGACCTGGAACTACACCCTGTAAGCCAATTAATGATTTCAGGAATTTGATAATCTGAAACAATTCTTAACATATTAAGCCTCCTATATTCTTTTTTAATATATGAATAAGTACAGATTATTTTATCACTTTCAAATATGTTTCACGATATAATTCAAAGATTATCTCATCATAATATTTTCCATCTGTAAGAAGTCTATTATCCTTCATTATTCCAACTTCTTTACCTTCCAACCTTTTTATAAGTTTACGATACATTTTTACAGCAGGATTTCCAGAAATTGCATTAAACATTACCTTCCTGAATTTTCTTTCAATGAATAATTTATCAAAAAAATGTTTAATATCACGAGAAAAGATAGGATTTGGTTTTCCGGAAAAATTGATGATATCCATATTATAAATGAGATTATTTCTGTGGTCAGCATAAGCTGCCATAAAACCTAATAATTCCCCGTCAGGTTTTAAGCTAACAAACTGAATAGAATCCCAATCATCTCTTTCAATGGGTATAGAAAAAAACTTTGCAGGGCACATAAAATAAAAATACAAATCTTTATTTTCTACAGTCTTTTTAACACATTCCTGTAATTCACCCTGATGAAAATATGCATAATCCAACATTTTTAGCCTCAACTTTATAAAAATCATAACAAACATCATTATATTGATGTTATTATCTAATTCCACATCAAATACATGATTTTAACAAGTTAAAAAAAACAATATTTTGATATTTTATAATCATGGGTTTTAAAGAAACACTTAAAGATGAAATAAAATACAAAGGACTGATGATAAAAGAAGTTGCTGCAAAAGCAGGAGTAAGTAACAGCACTTTTCTTTCATATATTGACTCTCGTGCAGTTTTACCAAATGTAATAACAGCAGTAAAAATAGCACAGGTTCTTGGTGTATCAGTTGAATATTTAGTAACTGGAAACAATCCTGATATCAAAAACTCAAATAGTAAAGAAATAAAAGATTTACTCTTTATAATTGAAAACCTTAATGATGAAAAACTAAAAATAGCTAAAACAATAATTCATGCTATAGCAGATATGTGATATATAATTTCTGTTTACAATATATTAAAAATCCATCTTGCTTTAATTTCTGATATTGTTAATTCCGTTGTAATCAAAAAGTATTTTTACAACATCTTCCATTTAAACATATTGACAATAAGTTAAAAAAACTATAATCTGTAACATACCTATTGGAGCGATACCAAAGCGGTCGTACTGGGGCGGTCTTGAAAACCGTTGTAGCGCAAGTTACCGGGGGTTCGAATCCCTCTCGCTCCGATTATCGCTGGAGGTGTGGTAGAGCGGTAATACAACGGATTGCTAATCCGTCGGTTTCGAAAGAGCCGGGCAGGTTCAACTCCTGTCGCCTCCGATTCAAAACACACCGAACAGTGTAATTTAGTATGAGATTGTAGCTCAGCTGGATTAGAGCATCACCCTGCGGAGGTGAGGGTCGCACGTTCGAATCGTGTCAGTCTCAAAGAAAAAGGCCTGATTAGATGTCAGGTCTTTATTATTTAACTGGCGACTGTCACAGCAAATCGTGTCAGCTTCAAACAAAAAAAACGTCACTTAAGCACCTGTGGGATAACTGCACCAGTCTACTTTCTATCTTCCGTGGTATAATTAACCAAGGAGTCCACCATGTCCAAAAACAATACAACCTCCATTACCAAATCCCCAAAACTAACTGTCCCGGAAATCATTGACTACTGCAAAAATGAACTCGGGATTACCTTCAATCTTATGGATGAAGAAAAGGCCAGGGAGTTCCTTGAAAAAAACAATTTCTTCTTCCGGCTCAAGCAGTACTGTTCGACTTATCCGGAGCAAACTAAGAGCGGGAAATATATTGGGCTGGATTTTGGGCATCTGGTGGAACTTTCGACGATTGATATGTTTCTGCGCAAACTGCTTTTGAAGATGACGATTGATCTGGAGCACTACCTTAAGGTGAAGCTTGTGAACGATTGTCAGAATAATCCGGTGGATGATGGCTACGAGGTTGTACAGAAGTTTCTGGAAAGTCATTTGAAAATCAAAGACGGGCTTTCTCAGTTCAGCCGTGTTACCGGCTATGGCGAAAACTCTTTTGATAAATATGCAGCGGCTCCTGCGGTTTGGAACTTTGTAGAGATGATTACATTTGCCGATTTTATCAGCTTTTATGCCTTCTACTATGACTATATGCGGATAAAGTGTGAGTACACTAAGCATTTTGATTCGGTACGCCGTATCCGCAATGCCTGCGCTCATAATGTCTGTATGCTCTCTTCGTTCAAGCCGGTGCAGGGCTTTAAGTCTGATCTGGAAACGAACTTTGAGCTTTTAGGTGGAAATATCGGAATCGGCAGCGGAACGATTTCTTATTGCATGAAGGTCCCTCTGCTCAATGATTTTGCCGTTATGCTTTCGGTTTATACCAAGCTGATTTCTTCCTCAAAAATCAAAGAGATTACGATTCAGGAAATTAAAGATTTCTTTGACGGCCGCATGGTTTACCGTAAGCAGTATTTTAAAAACAACACGGACATCAAGAACGCCTATCAGTTTGCGAGAAAGGTTCTGGATTATTATTCAGGAAAGTGAGTTATATCATACTCCCCTCCTACAAACAGAATCCCATGCGCTTAGCTCCACTCGGATTTTCGAGTTTTTCGCACTTACACATATCGTGAATGTCAGGGATGACAGGACGTTCTCCGGTAATCACTTCATTCATTGCGATTTTGCGGACGATATTGTCTATCTGGCCGCCTGAAAAATCATATTCTTTGGCAAACTCGGTGGCAGATTTTTCATCAAGCCAGGAAAGCTTGTTCATCCAGATAGAAGTTTTTGCCTCGGTCGAAGGATTTTCGAACTTAATCTTAAAGAGGAAACGGCGTTCAAATGCAGAATCCATATTTGAGGCAAGGTTTGTAGTAGCGATGAAGATGCCTTTGAGATTTTCCAATTCTTCCAGAATGATGTTCTGTATTGCGTTTTCTGTCTGGGCGCAGTTTCCCGAGGTATCTTCCTTTCGCTTTGAGATGAGAGCGTCGGCTTCGTTGAACAAAAGAATCGGCATGAGTTCACCCTTCTTCTGGGCAATATCGCAGGCGTTTTTGTAACTGGTGAAAATCTTTTTCATGCGCTTTTCGCTTTCGCCAAACCAGGCAGATTTAGCCTCGCTGATATCAACATGAACAATAGAGCGGCCGGTCTCTTTTGCAATCTGCATTACAGATTCGGTCTTTCCGGTTCCTGGAGCACCGTATAACAACACGGCTACGCCAACAGGAAGTCCATCATCACGCAGCCTCTTTTGAATACCGCGAAGCTTATCTTCCTGCAAGGCATTCTTGAGGCGGTCAATTTCCTTTTGATTTTCCTTGCTGTAGAAGAGTCGCTTTTCTTTGATGGAATCGGTTTTAATCAGATTTTTTTCGTTGATTGATTCTTCAAAAAGGAAGGCCTTTTCGCCGAGAACTAGTTTTTTGCCTTTATCAGACAGAGTGACGGTGGCATCAGAAAGATTTCCTTTCTTTATAAACTCCAGCAGCCCTTTCTGGAACAATTCATGTTTTTCTTCCATCATTTCTGTAGCAACAGAATATCTTCTTCCGCCATCATACAAATCAGCTATTGTAGAATTCAGATTTGTTTTCCCACCCTCCAGAACATCATGCGTAACATCATAAAGAAAGAAACGATGATTACGATCTTCAATTTCGGCCATTACACGCTTAATCATATCGAGATGCTTATGCTTGTTTTCATATTGTCCCAATTCACGCTGAATAGCATAGGCGGTCATTTCCTCCCCCCTTCGAGATTCGTATCGATCAGCAAAGTAATTGAGGAATTCTATATCATCAACTTCCTTCTTTGATTGAGGAACAAATTCAACATTATTATAGAGAGATTCACAAAAATCGCTTGCCGGCTGGAAATTATCTTTTCCTCGGTGCCACTCAAAAAAGCCCTTTTCAACCAAAGTTTCAATATCCTTTCTCCAGCTCATAATAGACATTGCAGTAACTGCGATTGTATTACAGATGTCTCTAATTGAACTTGAATCATGGTATGCAATGTACTTGTCGCATACAACACAGATTATCCAAATTTGGATCTGAGAAAGTTTATAAAGATCTGTAAGTTTTTCCATGGCAATCGTATACTGCTTTGTCTTCTTAATTTTCAGTTTCGAATCTTTAAATGTCTCAAACACACAAGCCATCGCCTTTGAAATGTTCCATCTGATTTTCTTTTCATTCATCTGTTCCATAAGCACCTCACAATCCGAAAGGTGCTTAAACGGACATGTCAAGGCTTTAAGCGAAGCGTGCCTTGACGTGGACGTATAATTTCACCTCTCGTTCTACACAAATTAATATACATACGGATACTATCATTTAATGATATTGTAAGAGATTTTTTTGAGAATTTTTATGATAGTGATAATTATATTCTACTAAGGATTCGTGTCAGTTACATTAAAGTTATGGTTTAATCATTTTTTCTTAAACAATATCACAATATGATAGAGTCACTGTGTATTATTATATCAGAGAAAAAACTATGAATAAGATTCTTTCAAAACTAAAAGACACTCTTCCCCTTACTATGCGGGTACTGGTTCTTATTTTGATTGTTATCCCATTGTTTTTGCGTCACTGGGATTTAAGACTAGCAAATTGGAATAGATTATTTGAAATTAAATCTTCACCACAACCCCAACAACCGGATAATAAAGCAACTTTGCCAGCACTTTTTTACCAGCTGCAACCAAGGCCTGTTCATAGCACGCCAATTGACCAGAATATTTGCCGGCGTGGACATCGCTGTCTTTGTTTATGAGGTCATCTTTTGTACAAGGCGAGGTTTTGTAATCTACCAGAACACAACCTTTGTCTGTCTCCCATACAAAGTCCATGCTTCCTGTAACTATCTGACCGTTTTTAAGCTGATGTTTGAATGGAAGTTCGTGGTACTCGTTCTGGGCAGGGGCATAATTTTGGGTAAGCCATTCTTTTAAGGCTTCCCACGATGCCTTGATTTCACCAGGCTTTGGCAGATTACTTTCAAAACCGTATGCCTTTACCATATCTGCAATCTGGGCATCGCTCTTATGATCTGCTACACAGAAGATGTCGTGAATACAGGTACCAAGGGCAGCTGGGTCATAATTATCGTTTTTAATTACGGTAATAGGAGTTCCGCAATCAATAGGGTTAACTGCAATCTTTTCGCCTTCTATACTGCTTGGACTAAGGTTTCTGTCTAAAGGATTTTTGGCTGGAGTACCGGAGAGTTTTACAATGGTATCTTTGACTTTTTCGTGGGCGTATTCAATGTTTGTATCTACATTTGGAAGCCGGTCTGCAGAAACTCCTGCATTAAATAAATCACATGAATCAGCTGAATAATCGCAGGTAAAATTAAAGCCCATTTTTGTAAAGGAATCTAATGGTTTTGGATTTTTACCTTTGCCATTTAATGCCAGAATAAGTTTGTCTCTTGGACGGGTCATAGCAACATAAAAAAGCCGCTTCATTTCTTCAGTCATTCTTTCTTTTATTGCTTTATAACGGTCTGTGTTTTTAATTGGCACAAGCCATTCTGGAGATGCTTTAAAAGAACCAAAGATATTAGGAAGCACACTTATAACAACTTCCGGGAACAGTTCCTCTTTTGTAGGAGCTTTTGTCCTTATGAAATGTGTTCCAAAATATTCGCGCTGAAGCATTCTATGTTCGTTTAAGAAATCATATTCACAACCCAGGACAATAACTGTTTTCCATTCCAAGCCCTTTGACCTATGGTATGTAAAGAATTGAACACCTTCGGTTGCGCCCGAAACAGAAATATCGTGAGTTTTAATATAATCAATAAAGCCTGTAATTGAACTTGGTATATGCATTTGCGCACAATAATCTTCATAAGCCGGAGCTGCATTTATAATTGCATGAAGGATTTTAGTAGAATCTGCAACATCATTAAGCTTTTTTGCAACATTGTATAAGTCAAGCTCAACAATAAGCCCCTGAACCATAGCAGAAATTGACTGAAGTCTATAATCATCCCTGATTTCCAGAACTTTTTTTACCAGAGGAATATCATCATAAAACATATCCCCTTTGGCATGATTGGAATTAAAATCAAGTTTATCATCAATAACCTTTTCAATTTTGTAATCTGGTTCGGTTAAAAAAGCAATATGTGCTTTTGGATATTCAGCTCGTTCATCTTCAATAAGCTGAAGAATTGCAATTACAAGTCGAACTGTGTAAGCACCAGCCAAAGAATCATCGGCAATAAAGACCGAGACTTCAAATTTTCGTAAAGCATTTGCAACATCTTTGAGATGATCATTGTTTTTTGCTAATACTGCAATATCTTTTGGCTTTTCACCTTTATTTATTAACTCTACAATATTTGCAGCAATATTCTTAGCTCTATCTTTGGCATTACTTTCGGTGAGCCACCAGAAACCAACCTTCCCTTTATCTTCTCGTACAGGATCAAGATGTACTTCCTTCTTTTCTTCATCAGTAACTTTATTGAAAACCTTTTCAAAAACTGCATTAGTAAAGTTCACGATATTAGGAATAGAACGCCAGCTGTTGCCAAGTATTTGTGTTGAACAGCCATCAAGACCTTTAGTTTCATTGGCCTTTACAATATCCATAACAGATGTTGTCAGCTCTGTGTCAGAACCGCGGAAACCATAAATTGCCTGTTTTTTATCGCCTACCCAAATGCTGTTATCTACAATTTCCGAAAGCTTATCAAAAATCTTTACCTGAATAGGACTACAATCCTGAAACTCATCTACAAAAACATATTTGTAAGTTGCCTTTAGATCTGCTGCAACTTCATCGTTCTGTAGCAGCTCATAAAACATTTTTTCCATGTCGGAATAGTCAATAAGATGATTTTCCTTTTTGAATTCTTCGTACTGTCTGGATCGTCTTTCGGCAAGCTTAAAAATCAAATCAATATAATCATTTACCAGGCAGTGAACTTCTTCTGTTGCATATAAATCGCTTAAGTCATTTGCAATTTCGGCAATATCGTTTTCAAGTTCATCAAAGGGGAGACTATAAAGAAACTCTAATACATTCTGAGCATATAAAAGTGAAGAAGGATTGCTTGTTTCAAGATTGCGCCTCTGATTATTAATTTCAACCCTAAGTTGTTCCTGCTCATCAGATTCTGTTGCATTGTTAGCAATTTCGGCCTTATCTAACAGACTTCGCAAAGCATCTTTTTTTACCTTTATATGATGTTCTCCGTGAAGGAATTTTTTAGTAACATCTTTTGAATAATCTATACTGTTCTTAAAATCTTTAATTGTGTAGCTTGTTGCATATTCAAAAATCTTATTCAAATCATTTTTCCAGAATTCATCCTTAGAAAGAGAAAACTCTTTCATAAAGTCTTTCAAAAATGTCTGATCCTTTTCCTCTAAAAGATCTACAAGCGACCGAGCCATAAAAGTCTGTTGATTTTCTTCTGTTATGACGTTGAGTTTTGGACTAATTCCAAGAACATACCAGTACTTCATAATCAAACTTTCTGCAACACTATGAATTGTTCCTATAAGAGCCTGATCCAGACGGTCTGCCTCTGAAAGAAGATTGTTCTCATAAAACATAGCCTTGGCTTTCTCTTTAAACTCAGCTGCGGCTGCTTTTGTGTATGTTGTAAGAATTACGTTCTCGGGTTCAACAAGTTTATTTTTCACGGCATCGGTCAAAATCTGAGTAAGAGTATGAGTTTTACCACTTCCGGCACTGGCACTAATATATTTTACGTTTTTCATTTTTAATCCCTCCTACTTCCTGCTCTTTAACAAATCAATGTTTTCATCTGGATACGGACCTTTTTTGCAATCAGCTTTCAAATCCGAGTCATAATAATAGTCTGTAGGAAAAAGCTCTTGTTCTTCATAAATCTGGTCATAACCAAAACTGCCTGCAACAAAATCACTCGTTTCTTCAATACTTCCGTCAAAGATCTGCTCTTTACGATATTCATAGGTATTCTGCAGCTCTTTTAAAAGCTTCTTGGCTTTGCGTTCAGACGAAACATAAACCTGCTGAAGATTTATACCATCAGATAAAAAATTCTGGCAGGAAATAAACCTTGCTTCCGAAATTATAAAATAGGCAACCGCTTTTACAGTGACTTTATATTCCTTTTCAACAAGCTCCTTGTACAAGGCAAACTGAACAGATTTATTTTCTCTAAGTTTATTTGCATGCTTATAGGTCGAGCTCCATTTAAAATCAAATATATAGAAATTATTTTCCGGATCAGCAAGAATCATATCTACCTTACCGTTTACTTTAAGCTTTTCGACCTTGTCTTCCAGTTTTTTCTCACAGGCAACCACATGAAGCTCTTTTGCAAATATACCTTTTAAAAGCTCTTCCAAAGCCGATTTTACTTGTATCTTAAACTGTTTAAGCTCCTGCCGATTTTCTTTAATAAGAAGAATTGCTCCTTCGGCTTGAACAATCTGTTGAAAAACCTCTTCAAAACGTTCCTCTATCTGCTTTTTTATATAAGACGGAGTGCCGCTGCCTTTTACTTCTTTGGTTGGAGCAAAAAGAATCTCAATTATTCTATGAGCTATATTTCCTTCAGTAGTATATAGATCAGCCAGACAATCTACTGCGTTAGACGAAAAACGGGCAAAATTATTTACAACATAATCTAAAGGCCATGGGATCACTTTCTCAAGATTTGATGAACTTTGATGATCCGGCCATTTTTCTTTTATATAATCATTCTTGGAAATCTGAACAAATTCCTGTTCGCTTTCCATGCGGTTGTCAATTTTTTTGACTGTTTTTTTCAAAGAGTCATCCAGCGTCATTTGCTTTATGAAAGGCGCAATGTCATATTTTTCTAACTGAATATAAACAGGGCTCTTAGGAGCATTGGCAGAATCAATTTTATCAATTGTTACAAGAACAAGTTTTTTGCGGGTTTTAGCAAATGGAATCAGCAAAAGATTTTTTAGATAATCACGTTCATGTTCCTGTGGCCACAAAGGTAAAACTTCCTTAAAAGCCTGTGCTTCTGCAGGAACTAAGAACGAATATGTAAGCCTTGGTGAATTACCGCAATTGTAAAAATCGCACCACACAGTTTTTTCAGCCACATCACAAAAGTCTGAATAAGAAGTAATGACTTTTTTCGAACCCGCCTGAGCTGTATACTGAGTCATAGAATGATCAGTTGTAAATGCTGCAGTTATTTGTGCAATGTCATCATAAGGAATTGTTTGCGTTTCAAGATTGTCCAAAAGATTAAGAAGATTTTCGGCCTGTGCAGCAACAAACCCAAGCTGATCTTTGCCCGGATCGGTATTATGTTTATTTGACATTTCTTTATAGCACCAATCTCTGAGATTTTTTATAAATTCTTTTATCTCCGAAACTTCAAGTTCCGACTCTTCAAAATACGGATGATTAATATCTGGAATAAACTTCTGAATACTATCTTCTGACTTTGGATACTCTTTAATATAATTGGCAATATATTCGCGGCAGGAATCATTATAAAATCCGCCTGTATCGCAAATGCACGAAGCCAGCCCTTTTCTAAAACCAGGCGCCAGCGGATTTGGCGAAGTATTCAACCACTCTACAATATTTTTAACATTAAGCGGGCGTTCAAAAATTGTAAGGGCAATATTCAAGAGTTGTGCTGTGTGAGGGATGCCTGAGATTTCGGAACCACTTAGCCGCTTGCCTTCGAGCTTTTGCCAGTTGTCAAACTCCTTGTTTTCGGCATTAATCCATACGTCAAAGTTATCGGCATCCAGCAGACTCAAGTATTTTATGGCTTCATCGCGCTCGGCAAAGTTCCAGATTTCAAAGGAGTCATCGGCCGGGTCCAGTTCAACACCCTTCTTTCCCTCCAGAATTGAATAAACCTTTCCAATATTGTTGTCTGGCAAGTCGGCCTTAACCGCTGTAAAATTTACACCACGTTCTATAAGAGTCTTAAGCAGACGAACTTCGGCAGGGGCAAAATCCTCGTAGTACTCTGAAACAATAATTTCCATTTGAGGAAGCGGACATCCATCTTCAACCTGAGTAATCAACTCAAGCAGAGCTTCCCCATCAGATTTATCAGTAAAATATTCTTCAATGCCACAAAGAGTCTTCATTCGTTCCGTTGGAGCCGGAGCAGCCTTAGTCCATCCGTCGGCGGCAAGTGTGTCGCGCCATTCAAGACATTTTTTTGCGGTATTCAGCTGGTCAACTTTAAAAGAGGCAGCCATCACACTTTTTGGATTTTTTGCCATATACTTTTTCATGGCAGCATAATAGTGTACAAAACGAGTTCCATAATCCGCAACATCAGAACAAATGCCGGCATGCAGCCTTATAACATTACAAAGTCCCGCAGTATTTACAATTTTAGAATCAAAGAAAACCGGGCTCTTCTTAAAATCAACATAAGCACTACCAGTAAACGCCGGATTATAGAACAATTTCATAATAAAACTCCTGAAAATATTATAGCACAGAATTAGCTGAATATATAAATAATATATGGGGAGACGCTATCATTTAGTGATATTTTGGGAAATTTTTTTTGCAGATTTTGGGAGTTCTTTAATTTAGAACTTCCCAGTGGCCGCCTTTAGCTCCATTTTTACGGATGATAGCACCTTCTTTTTTTAATTTTTCAATATGCTTTTGAACTGCACTTTGATTAATTGAAAGTGTATCACTTAATTCTTTACGGCTTATCGAATGATTTTCTTTTATAAGCTTATACACTTTCTGTGTAGTTTCTGACCACCTTTTCTGACCACCAACATTAGTTTTCTGACCACCGTCCTTTTTTGTATCCTGTTCTGCATACCGAATATGACAGTATCTGTTTTTCAGTTCATTATGCTCACCCATCAAAAGATTCCTGAAAAATTTTTCCAAAAACTCAGAATTTTCATGAATTCCTTTCTTCAGATTATTATAATTCGCACGAACCAGAGCATTACGGAAGTACCACGAGTTTTCTGCAAAAATATCATTATTCACATTAAAGCCAAGCGAACGTAGATATTTGATTGTAAAGACAGCAGTAGTACGAGTGTTTCCTTCTCCAAAAGCATGAATCTGCCACAACCGGGAAACAAAGACAGTAATATGCTTTACAATTTCTTCTGTACTTAAGTTTTTATAATTGAAATTTCGTTCCTGCTCAAAATCGTAATCTAACGCCATTTTTAATTCAAAAGCAGCGCCGTACATAACAGTATCCCCGTCCAAAACCCATTCACGTTTAGAAATATCGTAATCACGGAGTTTTCCGGCAAATTTGAAAATTCCTTCAAAGAGCCTGCCATGAATTGCAATCAAGTGCGATGGAGAAAAATTAAAAGACTTCTCGCTCAAAATCTGTGCAATTCTGGAAGCAACCTTATCAGCTTCTTCAGTGCGTTCTTCAGAATCATCAGCACGTTCAGTTTTAGATTCATAATAACTATCGATAAGAGATTTTGCTTCATCAAAACTAATTTCACCATCAATATTTCGTTTAGCCGTTTCGTATAGATATTTAGAAGGAGTAAGACCATCCACCTGCTGCAAACCAATAGCAGTAGACCATGCATAAGTCCTGTCCTTTTTTTCAGGCTCAGTGTTACGGATATATTCTTCAAAATCTAATTCGTATGGGTGCTTATCTGGCATTCTTATTTCTCCACTATAATTATACCCCAATCCCAAAATTTTTTCATTAAACTAACACTTTAAAAAACAATTTCCCCACTCAATATCACAAAATGATAGCCCCCGCCCATACAATAATGAACATGGAACGAAAAACCCTTGCCGAAATCCATTTCTCTATTCACTCGCTCATTGTTGACGACGACTTCCGTCTGAAATTCCTGGACTGGGTAGCGGGCAGCAAAGATTACAATCAGATTGACTGGCTGGCCTCGCCCATTTCTAAGACGGAGTTCCCGGAAGAAATTTCCTGGCACGACGTAATAGATTACACATTCAAAATCCCATTCACAAACCGGAGCCTTTCAGAAACCAACGGCGACCTGCTCAAAATCCTGCGCATGGAAACTGCAGAAAACCTGTTTGACAAATTCGTACACGAAGGCCTGGACACCCAAACTGCGCTCAAAGTAGAAGACGCATGGAACGACACCTTCAACTCCTTTCCCGCCGTGGACTACAAAAACTTTGACTACACGCTGCCGGGCTTCTCCAACCAGCTGGACGGCAAAAAGTTTACGCTTCACGAGCAGCAGAAAAAGGGCATTGCGTTCCTGTGTACCAAACAAAACGGGCTTTTAGCCTACGATGTAGGAGTTGGAAAAACCGCAACAGGACTTGCTGCCGTAGTTTACCAGATGCAGCACGGAAAATGCCGCCGCCCGCTCATCGTTGTTCCCAAGGCAGTTTACCCAAAATGGATTCACGACACAAAAGAGCTTTTCCCGGACATAATCATAAACGAGCTTGAAAACCTGAACAAAGGAACAATCGACACTCTGCGAATGAACTCGGTATTCGAAGAAGCAAACGACGGCTTTCTGCTCCCGGCCAATACCATATCAATCTGCACCGCCGAAGCCCTGGAAAAAATCTACTACACGCGCGACTTTATAGAAAACACCCTGTGCCGCAGCATACACAACCAGATCTCGCAGGCGGCGCTCGAAAAAGAACTTCTGCCCTCACCAAAACAGTCAACCGAAGAATACATCATCTTTGACACCCTTGGCACAGACCTCATCCTTGTAGACGAAGCACACCGCTACAAAAACCTCATCCGCAAAGCTACCGGCACCACATCGGAGTTCACAAAACTTGGCTTTGGCAGCCCTTCCGCACGAGCAATCAGAATGCTGGCCCTTACAGACTATATTCACACACACAACAACGAAAACAACGTCTTTTTCCTCACGGCAACACCCTTTACAAACTCGCCCATGGAAATATATTCAATGCTGTTGTACGTAGGCGGCTGCGAGTTTACCTCAATGTACAAAACCGTAAACGACTTCCTCAACGAATTTGCAGAAATAAAAATAGAATGGACCGTAAACAACAAAAACCAGCTCGTACAAAAAACAGTAATGAAAAACTTCCGCTCCCTGTACGCCCTGCAGCAAATCATCCAGAACTTTATAGACAAAGTAGACGCCGAAGAAGCAAACATCAAGCGCCCGGCCAAAGAAACCCACGTAATAAAAATCGAAATGACAGCTCTTCAGCAAAAAATCTGCAAAAAAGAAATTGAGCGCATAGCCTACACCCACTCCCTGGGCGACATATTCAAAGGCATGAACAACCTGCGCATGAACATGATTTCCCCCTGCCTGGTAAAAGAAAAATACTCCCCAAAAGAAGGAATCAAAATCCCGGACCTTTCGCTTATAGTAGAGTCCTCGCCAAAACTCATGCTCGTGTGCAAAACAGTGCTTGCCGTTTACAAAGCCAAACCCCAGTGCGGCCAGATAATCTACCTGCCCCGCGGAGTAAAAGAATCAAGCTATGTAAAATCAACGCTGGTACAAAACGGAATCCCGCCCAAAGCCATAGCAATGATAAACTCAGGTACAACAGAGCTTCAAAAACAAAGAATCACCCAAGCCTTTAACGACCCCACAGCCCCGCTAAAAGTCCTCATAGGATCCGAAAGCATAAGCGAAGGCGTAGACTTAAACGGAAACACACTCGTGCTTTATAACTGCATGCTCGGCTGGAACCCCACAGAACCAGTACAGGTAGAAGGCCGACTCTGGCGCCAGGGAAACCTACAGAAAAAAGTTCACATAGTCTACCCGCTCATGTATAACTCAATCGACTCGCTCATCTACCAGAAGCACGACGAAAAAGTAAGCCGCATCGATGCCCTTTGGAGCTACCGCGGAGACAAGCTTAATGTAGAAGACATCAACCCCGCAGAACTAAAGTTCGACCTCATAAAATCAGCAGAAATGAAAGCCGACATAATGCTTGAGCAGGAGCTTGTTCCCCTCAAAAAACAGATAAGAATAATTGACGAAAGCTTTGAATTAATCAAAACCGCATCCGAACAAAAAAAGCTATTGCAACAGGAAGTAGAACAGCTTGAAAAACAGGCCCTGGAGCTGCAGGATTACCGCGAACAAAAAATAGCCGAAGGAAAAACACTCCCCCAGGGTCTGGTGCGCTTAAACGAAATCATCATCCAGAACGTAGATTCCGAGCTCGACGACAACAAATCAGACCTTGCCATAAAAAGACGAAGCCTTACACTTATAAGCAACAAGCTGCAAAAAAAGCTGGAGTTCACCCTGGGCAAA
>JAFZWX010000075.1 GCA_017617145.1 Treponema sp.
GTAGACAATTTTACAACCTTTGCTGCCGATTATAACGACTATTCGATTCTGCAGCTTTTGCTTTATGCATTCGGCAACAAACTTGAAGATTATGCTACCATGCTCTATTACGCTCCTTATGAACCAAATGAAGGAGACCCAAAACTTCTTTCGAATACTGATTGGGTACCTCCTGAAGACATAGACTGGACCCAGCGTGTCTGGTTTATACAAGCCGTAATAAACGAAGGCAGAACAACCTACTCAACCCCTTATATAGATGCAAATACAGGAGAGCTTTGTGTTTCAATTTCACAGGCAGTTTACAATTCTGAAGGAAAGCTTCAGGGTGTTGTTGGCTGCGATATTCTTCTTGACAGTCTTGTTAATGCAATAAAAGAAATAAAAATATCTAAAAACGCAAAGCTTGATTTAATTACAGAAGCCGGATTGTATTTAACAAATGACGACCCTTCTAAAGTAATGACTGCAAACTGGAACGACTATACCTCTTACACCGGTGACAAGACTTCCTGGTTTAATGGAAAAACCAAAACCTCCATTGAAAAAAAGAATTATTATGCTGTTTGCAAAATTGGTAACGCTCCATGGTTTATTGTTGTAGAAGGTCCGGTTGTTGATTTTAAGGGAATGCTTGCAAACGTTATTGTTATCTTTGAAATTTTAATGTTTGTATTTAGTATTGCGGCATCTCTTTTAAATATCCGAACTCTTAATAAAATGCGCCAGGATGAACAGAAGCTTGCCGACCAGCTTTTTGAAGATGCACAAAGTCTTGTTGTTTCTTCTAAAGAAAATGCGGCAACTGCCCAGGATCAGAGCGCGGCTGTAAAAGAAATAGTTGCAACCATGGAAGACAACACCGCGTTAAGCGAAGACATCTCTCAAAAAATAAAAGATGTTTCGGGAGTTGCAGTAAAAACAAATACTATTGTTGCAGAAGGCGTTTCGTTTATTGAAGCAAATATGCAGCAGCTTCAGGAAATTGCAGACACAAATCTTAATACAATCAGAGGAATCAAAGATCTGGGTGAAAAAATCGAAAACATCTGGAGTATTGTTTCTCTTATTAATTCCGTTGCAGACCAGGCAAAAATCATTGCCTTTAATGCAGAGCTTGAAGCAAATAATACAAACTCAAGCGGTAAGAATTTCCATATTGTTGCAAATGAAATCCGCCGCCTTGCAGATGGAATTATTGAAAGCACAAAAGAAATTAAAACCCGCATAACAGAAATTCAGGAATCTTCTGATGACCTTATTCTTGCAAGTGAAAACGGAACAGAAAAAATTCAGTCTGGTGTTGAAAATGCAAAGAACCTTGAAACTCGTTTTTCGAGCATAAAGAACGCTTCCGAAATTACTGCCGAAAGTGCCGAAAAAATTACAACCATTATTCAGCAGCAGGCTCTGGCTAGTGAACAGATTCTTATAACTCTTAAACAGATTGCAGCCGGAGTTTCTAATTTCTCTATGGCTACAGATTACATTTCTAAAGCTTCCGAAAATCTTAAAACCGTTGCAACTGAACTTAGCGAAACAAAAGACACCGGCGAAGAAGACGCAGAAGATGCTGACGAAGACGTTGATGAAGAAGAACACGACGATGAGGAATAAGAGGTAGCCATGAACGAAGAAATAATTGAAGAAATTGAAGCTAAAAGCGAAGAAAAAGCTGCCGCGAAAAAAGAAAAGGAAATGACTACCTGGCTTATATTCCTTATTTCCGAAAAAAAATATGCAGTTCGTTCCAGCGATGTTGTTGAAATAATAAGTGACTTACCGGTTTACAAGCTTCCTTTTATGCCAAAATATATTGAAGGAGTTTTAAACCGCCGAGGGGACCCTTTTACTGTTGTAAATCCAAATCCTATTATTGACGGGGATTCAAACGCTGCGCCTCCAAAAAAATCAATTTTTATGATTTTTAAAAGAAGCGATGACCAGCTGGCCCTTCATATTTCGGATATTCTTTTGTTTACAAAAATCGAAGATATAAGATTAAAGCTTATTCCCGATGCAACAGAAGAAAGTCTTTTTCTTGGAACTGTTGGTTTTGAAAAAGAAGAACTTCCTGTTTTAAATCCGAATGCATTTGAAATACTTATAAGGAAAGATTGTGGAAAGTTCTAATCAGTTTACCTGCTTAACCTACAACACAATAGATTTTCTCATTCAAAGTAAATATATTCTTTTTGGACTGTATCTTAAAGAAGCAAATACAAACAAAAGTGCAGTTTTTGAAAATGAAGTTTTACCGCATATAAACATCAGCCAGTTTCTTGAAAATCAATTTATGTGTAAACCAACCGGCGAAAGCAACACTCTGCTTGTTATGAAAAAAGATGATTTTGATTCTGACTTTCAAAAACTGATTGTTGAATATACAGGTACCTCTTTTCCTGCAAGCGGGAACTTTGCAATTTCTGTTAATACTGCTGTTTCAAGCAGAGTTATGAATATAAAAATTTTACGACTGTTGCCACAAGGAATAAGAAATGCCGTGAATGATTACGGCGTAAATGCCATTGCTTTTGCCAAACGCAGACAGCTTCTCATTTCTCCCGACAACCTTTTGAAACAACTTATGAGGTGTGAAAAATGAGAGTAATGCTTGTAGACTCATCTGCCGTAGTGCGAACAATCCTTGACCAGAATCTCATAAAATATGATGGAATACAAATAGTTGGCTCTGTATCAAATTGCCAGAAAATACTGGGACTTTTAAAAACTGAAAAACCAGATATTATCATTTGTGGCACCGACACAAACGACCAGAATGAAAAACAGGCCCTGGACTCAATTTGTAATGAAATAAAAATTCCTGTTGTTCTGCTCGGCGAGCCCCCCTTTTTTTCAAAGCTCATAGACACAATAGAAAAACCAAATTTAAAAGAATACTCTCAAAGTTTTTTTGATTCGCTTGTTGAAAAACTTTCTGCCCTTTGTGCAAAACAAAAAAAGCCTGCTTCTCCATTATTGCAACCAAACAAAAACAAAGAAACCTATTCTGTTCTTTGCATTGGTGCTTCTACCGGAGGCCCTACCGCCGTTAGCGAAGTTTTGTGCGGACTTGGAAATAATTTTCCCTTGCCTGTTCTTTACACCCAGCATATTGATATTAACAGCGACAAAGAACTGGCAGAATGGTTAAACAGCGTTTGCCCGAATATTAATGTAAAGCTTGCGCAGGATGGCGAAACAGCAAAACCCGGAACTGTATACATGGCACCGGCAGAAAAACATCTGGTTATAAGTTATGTAAACAAAGACTTGCTTCCTGTTTTAAAACTTTCGGATGAAGAACCTGAGCGATACCTTAGGCCTGCAGTAAACAAACTTTTTAAAAGCGCTGCCCTTAATTACAAAAATCACACGCTTGCAATTCTTCTAACAGGAATGGGTGCAGACGGTGCCGACGGTTGTAAATCAATCTGCGAAAAAGGTGGCTGGACAATTGTAGAAGATAAATCTACCTGTACTGTATTTGGAATGCCTGCTGCTGCAATAGAAGCTGGAGCCGCAAAAGAAGTTTTGCCCCGCAATATGATTGCAAAACGAATTTTAGAAATGGTGAGTGAATGATAAATAAACCTGCTGTTACACTTACAGAACAAGACCTCGATTCATTTATTTACATTCTCACAGATTGTACAGGTATTGTTCCGCGTGCATCTCACCGGGACGGAATAAAAACTTTTATTGAACAAAAAATTTCAGACAACAAATATTCTATCGAAGAATATAAGGAACTGCTGCTCACCGATAAAAATTTAAATTCTGAATTTGTAAATCAGAGCACAGTAAACGAAACATATTTTTTCCGCGAAGAAAAACAGTTTGCTCTTCTTAAAGAAAAAATCTTTCCTGCCTGGAAAATTAAAAATCCCGGTAAGCCAATTAAAATGTGGAGCGCAGCCTGTTCTTATGGCGAAGAAGCTTATTCTCTTGCAGTAATGGCTTTGAACTGCGGGCTTAATCCCGAAGTAGCCGCAAGCGACATTAATTCAGATGTTCTTGAGCATTGCAAAAGCGGAGTATTTTTGGGGACTTCTCTGCGTTCTGTAGACGGAGTTCTGTTCCAGCAGTTAGTCTTACCTTACCGAAGAGCCGACGGTCGTGTTGCATTCAGCGACGATATAAAAAAACACATTAAGACAATGCAAATGAATCTTTCGGAAATTGATTCTATTTACACCGACAGAATCCTTCCAAAAAATCAGAATATAATTTTTTTGCGCAATGTATTTATTTATTTTTCAATTCCATTAAGACAACGAATCTTAAAAGCAATTACACAAAAATGCCTTGCCGATGACGGATATCTTTTTGTTTCGATGAGCGAAATTGCGCAGCTTGATTCAACAATAGTCCCGGAAAATCTGGAAAAAATTGCAGACGGAAACGTTTTTTATTTTCATAAATTGAGTCCGAATACAGGAGGTAATGCCAATGTCTAAAAATTCAAATGATATTACCGAAAGCTATGTTTCTGAAGTAAAAGAACTTCTGGAATCGGCACGCAAAGACATTATCGCATTAAAAGCAAACGAGCAGGATACCGAAAGTCTTACCCGTCTTTTGCGAAGTCTTCATACAATAAAGGGAAATTCCCGAATGCTGGGATTTTCTACAATAGAAAAACTTGCCCATGCAGTCGAAGATATTTACAAAAGCGTAAAAGATTCAAAAATTAAAAACTCAGACCGCCTTGTAAAACTGGTTTTTGCTGTTGCCGATAAAATTGAAAACTGCATTTCTTCTGTTTCGCAAAAAGGAAACGATACCCAGGATATAGATCTTTATCTGCAATACTGCGACAAGCTTGCTGCCGGAGAACTTATAGACATAGACGCTTTCCTTGCCGAAGTCAATAAAAAAACAGACCTTGCACTTACAGACGATGAAGAAGATGAGGTTGTTGAAAACGTAAATGACATTCAATCAATAAGAATTAAACTTTCGCGGGTCAACGAAATTATTACTGCCTTTGATACAATGATAACCCGTGAGTTTCATTTAAAATCGCAGCTTGATGAACTTAAAAAACTTGAAGAAAAAATAAACAGCCGCGAGCTTTCTAAAATTCGTAAACAGCTTGAAAACGATATTTATTCCCTTGAAACTTCAATTTTTGATGTTCAGGAAAAAGCCTTTGATTTACGAATGCTTCCTATAAGTATTGTTTTGAATCCGCTTGAAATGACTGTTGCCCTTGAGTCAATCAACATGGGCAAAAAAGTAAAATGCCAGATTGATAAAACCGACATTGCAATAGACAAAGTAATTCTTGAAGAGCTTGGCGATGTGCTTATGCATCTTATAAGAAACGCGCTTGACCATGGAATTGAAACTCCTGATGAACGCAAAAAGGCCGGCAAAAACGAAGAAGGAATTATTAGTATTACCTGTGTACGCGAAGCACGATACATAGAGCTTACAGTTAGTGATGACGGCCGTGGTTTAAATTATGATAAAATCCGTGCAAAGGCAAAAACACTGTATCCGGAACGCTCAGAAGAAATTCAAAATATGAATGAACGCGAGCTTTCGCAGTTTTTGTTCCAGTCGGGATTTTCTACAAAGGATGAAGTTACAGAGCTTAGCGGTCGTGGTGTTGGTCTTGATGTTGTCTGGTCAAATATTGAAAAAATTAAAGGCCGCGTAAGAATTGAAAGTACTCCGGGACAGGGCACTTCCTTTATTTTACACTTCCCGCTTTCGCTTTCGACCATGCAGGGACTTTTTGTTTATTCAAACAAAGAAAAATATCTTATTCCGGCCCAGCACATTGTAGATATTATTTACCGAAAAAAATCAGATTATATTGTTTTGCAGAATCAAAACTATATGCGCTTTGAAGGTCAACTCATTCCATGCTTCCCGCTGTCATCGCTTTTTGAAGATAAAAAATCGGGACTTGCGCAGGATGAAGAACCAATTCTTATTGCAGAATACATGGAACAACGAATTGGAATTATTGTAGAACAGGTTGAACAGTATGTTTCGCTTGTTGTTAAACCAATGCCAAAGGGTTTACGCAATTGCACAATTCTTCAGGGAATTGTTTTTGACGAGCATTATGACATTGTACCTATTCTTCATGTTCCCGATATTTTGCAAAGATTCAAATCGCTCCGTGGTTACGATATTAAAAAATACGAAGCCGCAACTCAGAAAAAGACAATCAGAATTCTTGTTGTTGATGATTCGGCTACTACAAGAGAAATTGAAAAATCAATTCTTGAAGGCGCAGGTTATGTTGTTGAAGATGCTTTTGACGGACTCGACGGACTTGAAAAAGCAAAAGAAAACCATTACGACCTTATTCTTACCGATCACGAAATGCCTCGTATGACTGGTCTTGTTCTTCTTGATAACCTTCGTCGTCTTGAACAATACAAAGAAACTCCGGTTGTTGTTGTTACAGCCGACCGCAACCGTCAGACTGTCGATGAATTTGAGCGGCTTAAAGCTGGTGCCATTATTGCAAAGGAAGATTTCAAACGTGGAAATCTGCTCAATGGAATTAATGAACTTTTAGGAGAAGCCTAATGTCAAAGAAAATTCTTATACTCGAAAGCTCCGTTACAATTCAAAAGCTCTTAACAAAAACTCTGGACGGCAAAAAGTATTCAATTAAGTTCGAAGCAGATTCCAAAAAAGTATTTTCTTCGCTTGTTGAATTTGAGCCTGACTTGTTTCTTATAAACTGCGATATTGAAAAACCGCGCAGCTTTGAAATTGTAAAAATTCTCAGGTCGCTCCAGGGCTTTGAAGCATTACCGGTTGGAATGTATGCAAATATTCCTGGTGCTCTTGACCAGGCCTTTGCAAAAGAAGCGGGCGCAAATTTATTTATAAAGCTTGACCAGGAAAGTCTTGCAAAGGATGTTGAAGCGCTTGCCCAGATTGAAATTGAAGCACCAAAAAAAGCAAAGACTTCTAAAAAAGAAGCCGGCAAAAAGGCACCCGATGATTCTCTTCTTTTTTCAAATGCAACCCAGCTTCTGGACCGAAATACTTATAAAAAAGTAATGCTTTCAAAAATCGTAAAGCTTGTTGAGCATATTGAAAATCCCGAAAAAATGATACAGGAATATCTGCTTCTTGTTGCGCAGGTTTGCGAAGTTCCTCTGGCAGCAATTTACCTTATGGAAAACGACGGCCCGCACGGTTATTATGTCTGCTCCGAAAAGCTTGATAAAAAAGATATTGCCGATTTTATGAATGTGTGTCAGATCGATTTTGAAAAAAATCAGACAGGCGGACACGCTGCAAAAATCAAACCAAAAAAACTTGAATCAGAAGAGCAGCTTGAAAACTTTTATAGTAGCGAAATTAAACTTTCAAGCTATGAATATCGTGTGTTAAAAACAGACTCCCTTGTAATGGGAACGGTGCATATTGTTTCGCAGGGCAATATCATAAGTGAAAAACTTGAGTATCTTGATTTTTGTGTTGAAGCCGCTAAAGACATTTTTGACAAAGCCCTGATTTTTGAAAAGAAAATCTTTTTTGAAAAACGAATCCGCAAAGCCTTTAGTCGTTTTGTTCCGGAACAGATTATCGACAGCCTTGTAACGCAGGCAGATAAATCAGATGAAAAAATTGCTGTTGGCGAAACCCGTGCAGTTGCAATTTTGTTCAGCGATATCCGTTCGTTTACAAACATCAGTGAAAAAAAC
>JAFZWX010000076.1 GCA_017617145.1 Treponema sp.
AGCACAAATAGTTGCAATAATAGCTGCTCCGCCCCACTGTGCGTAAACACAACCATTAGCCTGTTTACCGATTTTTCCAGTTTCCAGGATGAGATCGGCATCTCCAAGTCGGTAAGTTACTCTTTCTACTGACATAAATTTAACTCCTACACACGTCACTACATCCGACGCATGCTTTTTTTCATTGTCGCGGTCCCTGAGCCTGTCGAAGGGCCCTGATAGACCACGATATTCTTATTAAAAAACAAGATGTTTAATTTTAGAATATTATAGAAGAATAATCAATGGAAGAAGGCTTATATAAAATTTTAAATTTTTTTTGTGGAATTTTTGTAAGAAGTCGCATTTTTTGGCAATACTATATGTAGGGAGTTTTTGTATAAAAAAGGATCTTCTAAATAGGGATTATCTGTTCTTTGACGGTAAGTTTTCACACAAAGAAAGCGTATTGTTGATTCTTGTGTGAAATTATTATTACCAAATGAGACTTGCCTGTGTTTTGGCGGCAATTTTTTCACACAAAGAAAGTCTTGTATTTGTTCTTGTGTGAAAAATGTCTCTCCAAAAGAGGGTTGACTAAGCTTTGGCAGCAAGTTTTTCACATAAGAAAAGCGAATTGTTGTTTCTTGTGTGAAATTATTACTACCAAATGAAACTTGGCCATGTTTTGGCAACAAGTTTTTCACACAAAAAAAAGTCTTTTGTGGGTTCTTGTATGAAAATAATCTCTTCAAAAGAGATTTGTCTATAATTTGGAAGCCGTTATTCGCACAAGAAAAATTTTTTTTAGATTTTGTATGATTTTTATTCACGGGAGTATAAAAAAATGAATGAAGAACTTCTTTTACCAGACACAGTGGCAGCACAAATGCAAAAAAGACTGGTTCAACTAGAAACGACATTGGGCAAACTTAAAGAAATACAAAAAAACATGCCAAAAGGGCATCTACGTATAGCCCAAAAAGGAACTAAACGTCCATGGTTTTATCATTACACTTCATCTCATTCCCCAACAGGAAAATATATCCGTAAAAAAGATACGGCTTTTGCAAAAGAACTGGCACAAAAAGATTATAACGCCATACTTATTGAGCAGCTCAAAAAAGAAATAGCGGCGCTACAGAAATATCTTACACAATCTCAGAACGGCCACGCAATTCAAAAGTTCTACGAAAGCCTGTGCCCGGTGCGACGGACACTCATTACGCCAGCTACACTCACCAACCAACAATACATTGTTCAATGGAAAAACATAATCTGGCAGGGCTGCCCGTTTACACAAGACACTCCAACCTATGACACAGTAAATGGCGAACAGGTGCGTTCAAAATCAGAAGTTATTATTGCTGATGCACTTCTAAGGCACGACATCCCCTACCGCTACGAATTCCCTCTCGAATTAAAAAACGGTAACTCAAACATCACATATTATCCCGATTTTACCTGCCTTAATGTGCATACCCGCCAGGAGTTTATATGGGAACACTTTGGTCTTATGGATGACCCAGACTATGCAAAAAAACGACCGGAAAACTTCGTCTCTACACAGAAAACGGAATTCTACCCGGCCGCAACCTGATAATCACAATGGAAACACAAACAGAACCACTTAGCACTCGTGTGCTCGAAAAACTGATTACGGAGTTTTTGAAATGAAGACATCTCTTTTTCTGCGAAATATGCTTTCGAAAAAGCAAAAAATAGAAGTACAATTCATCAAAAGCATTATTAGTTTAGAAAATCATCTCTGTTTAAAGGAATATTGATTGTCGGATAAGAAGTGTCACCTTCAGAAATTATAACTTCAAGTCTCCAGCAAATATGACAGTTTTCATCTATATTATCATACAGTTGATACCACATATAAGCAGGAACCATCGTTTTTCCAAGAAATTCTTCAACATTATAAGCTTTCTTGAGTGGAAACCTATTATTTTTAATATCATCAATTCTACAATAAATCCACCCATACTGATTATTTTCAAGGTTTACAGTATATCTTATTTCAAATGAATCAAGTCTACCAGCTCGGATTTCGGGCTCATATGTTGGAAGTTCATTAAATACAATTGTATGATTTGCTTCATCATAAGTTGCCTTACCATTAGAAATTTTTATTTCGCCAAGTCCATTCTCTGCAGTATAAGTTCCAAGATCTATCGGATTATTAGAATAGTTCCATGCATTCATTCTATAAGAATATGTGGTTCCCTTTTTCGTGTAATAATCCGTAAGTTCAACATCTGACCTTAATTGACCAGCTTGGTGTGCATGATAAAACATAACAGTTTTCCATGTCGACTCACCTTCTGCCTTTCGTTCTATGTGTACATAATCACAAGGTGCAAGAGCATCGGCATATGAAGACATATCAAGCTTTATGTACCCGTCTTCCTTTAAAACAGGATTGTCTTTTGCCGGATTTAATTCTTCATAAGAATGTTTTTCTCCTCCATTATTATATTCGTTGGTCATTTCAACAATGATTTTTTGATTTTGTGCAGAATCAACAAGATAGTAATACCACCACCAGCAATTTTTTCCTTCTACATAATTAGCAAAAACATAATTTTCGTCATAATCTTCGAAGATTTTATCTATATCGTATGACAGAGTTTTTGTTTCATTATCTGCGATTTCGATATAAGAACCTACTGTGCAAACACTTAAACCTGAATCGTTAACTCTTGAATCATAAATAAAATTATAGATTCTATCAGCCTTGCCTGTTTTATTTGTATATTCAAAAACTAGTTTATTTTCTGCAGTTTCAGACAAATATTTATCCATATCAGTTTTTGGCTGATAAGTATAACTGTTAGTATTATCTGCAGACTTTGACGGATAATCTTTCTTTACAGTTTTTCCATCTGTTTCTTCAATCCATACACGGAAGCCGTAATTGTAGTAATTAAATCCGGAAACTGTTACTGTTGCGTAGCTTCCATCTAACATCTGGACATTACGCAGGGTATAGGCATAACCAAGGTTTCCATTTCTATAAAGCTTTCCATCACCGGCTTTTACCCAGGTCCAGATTTTAAAGTTAGACCAGTCTTTAGTAAATGCTTTTCCATCCTGTGTAAAGAAGATATGGTCATAATCATCTTCTGAAGAAAGAACTACAAATCTTCCATCCTGATCATCCATAACATAGTATAGATTGCCCTTATATTCAAAGACTGCTTTTGTAAAATGCCCCTCTTCATCTTTATGAAAAACAAGTTCCTGCAAAGTTCCAAGGTTTTCGCCATTAATAACCAGTTCATTATCTGCAGTAGTTAAACTTGTTCCATAAATACTTGAAGGCACGTTCCAGTTAGTACCGATATAACCCTGCCAGGTATCTTCTTCTTCAAGATCGACAAAAGCTGAACGAGAAGCAGACTTTTTAACAGACTCTTTTACAAAAGCCTGACTTGCTTGTAAGGCATCTCTCATCGATACATTATAGTAGGTAGAATCATAAGCTGTATTCCCATTTGGAGAACCGTTACATCCTGCCAGTAAACTTATAGCCGCAATGAATGCAAGAATCATAAAAGTTGTAGGATTTTTTTTCATTGTATTACCTCTCTACTATTTTAATATAGTACGAATTAAAAAAAAATCAAGTAAAAAAAATCCCGCATAACACAAAGGTCTGCGGGAATTGAGATCCCGAAACAAGTTCGGGATGACACATACTGCGTCTGGATGACGACTACTTACGAAGTCCGAGTTCTTTAATGAATGCACGATAACCTTCGAGGTCTGTGCGTTCAAAATAACGGAGCATCTTACGGCGCTGTCCAACTACCTTAAGAAGAGCACGCTTAGCATTTGCGTCCTTTGGGAACTGCTTTGTGTGATCTGTAAGCTGCTGAATGCGCTGTGTCATCAATGCAATCTGAACCTTTACGTTACCTGTATCGGTATCTTTTGCACCGTACTTCTTGATTGTTGCAGAAGTAGTTTCTTTTGTAAGTGCCATATTGGAACCCCTTAAAATATTATAATTTCCAGCCAGGCCGGAAACTCTGAATAAGCGGAAGTATTGCAGGTCAAATCCTGGGTTTCTAGGAAGTAATCACAAAACCACCGTAACTACAGATTGTATAATATTCTATATAATTGTGTAGATTTTTTCAACTACCAGCATCACCACCGATGACTAGTATGCCGGTTTTTGATACAATAAAATATATGGCTACAAAGAACAATGATTTCACAACAATCTATAGTGACGAAAGTTTTGTTGTATTAAACAAACGCTCCGGTATTCTGATTGCCGCAGACAGATATAACGAAGATGCTCCAAGGCTGGATCTTTTGGCAGAAAATGAATTTGGAAAGCTTTATGCTGTTCACAGAATCGATAAAGATACTTCCGGCATTATTGTTTATGCACGCACTTCTGAAGCACACAAAAATCTTTCACAGCAGTTTGAGAATCGACTTGTAAAAAAGACTTATCATGCCCTTGTATACGGACATCCGCTTTGGGAAGAGCTTCATGTAGATTTACCCCTTTTACCGGATGGTGATATGCGTCACAGAACTGTTGTAAATAAAAAAATCGGGAAACCTTCTGTTACTGATTTTTTCAATGCAGGTTCTTGTGGTCCTTATTCCTGGATAATTGCAGAACCAAAAACAGGACGCACACATCAAATACGCGTTCATCTTGCTGCAAATGGATTTTCTATTGTTTGTGATCCTCTTTACAGCGGAAACCAGAAGCCAGTACGACTTAGTGAAATCAAACGAAAATGGAACGGCGACGAATTTGAAGAACGACCTCTTTTAAGCCGTCTTGCACTTCACGCATATAAAATTGAATTTGAACATCCAGCAACTGGTGAACAAGTCAGTTTTACTGCTCCCTACCCTAAAGACATGGAAGCCACAAGAAAGCAGCTTGCAAAAATTTTTGGAGTTGATCCTATTAACTATTCTGCAGAATGAAAAAAATCCCTTCTCTGATTTTTCTGTTTTTTCTCGTCTGTGGCTCCGGTTCTGCTCAATTCAGAATGTCAGCAAGAACAGGTATTTTAGAAACAGAAGTAAATGAGATTTTATGGGACAAGCAAGGAGACAATGCTCAGATAATCAGCCAGCTGGACTGGAATACATATGCTGCCCCTGTAATATCACTTAATGCTGAATATAAACTTTCTGATACTTTTATTTTTGGACTTAACGGTTTTTACACAATTCCTGTTTCGTATGGTATTATAGAAGATTATGATTATATGAATATTCTTTCTACCGGGGGCACAGAACGCACGCATTATTCTAAGCACGACAATGAACTTAATAATTATTGGAATGCAGGTATTTTTTTAGGTGCAGGCGGAAGGTTTTCTGAAAATCTTAAGATTTATGGACTTTTTTCATTTTCATATTCTTATTACTGCTTTACGGCTTACAATGGATTCAGGCAGTACGGAGCAAAGATCGGTACACAAAACAGTAATGATATTTATGAAGTCTGGAACGAAGATATTCCGGAAAAACCCATGGAAGGTAAAATCATTACCTTTGAAGCACAAAAATATTTTTTAGGTCTTGGAACAAGAATAGAATACAATCCTTTTGATTTTTTTTCCTGTATCCTTTCCATAAATCTTTTACCAGGATTAAAAACAGAGGCACTTGATACTCATCATAAAAGAAAACCGCCATATTATTATTTTGATTTACCAAGCGAACTTGCATTTAATTCATCACTTTTGTTAGAATATAAACTAAGTAAACATAACGCATTAAATATATGTTTCAATTTTTTTGCTTCTTCTGTTAGCGATGGAAAACTGTCGGCCAGTTGGAACAAGAATAATTGGACAGAATACGCAAATCAATGTGGTATAAAAGAAACCTCTTGGCGACTTTTATTAGGATACAGTTTTATTTATGAATAATAAGTTTAAGATTTTAAGTTATCTTTTTTTCATTTTCTTTATTAAAGCACAGGGCTTTTGTGAACCATGCGAAGTCAATTTTTCTTTTACACCAGAAATCGGTTTTTTAAATGGAACAATTGTTGAAAATGTATGGTATGTTAATACATCATATTCTGATACTACAATAACTTATACACCAACAACAAGAGAGAGCCGCCTAGACTGGCAATTGGAAAACTCATTTTTCTTTGGTGCTGCATCTGACTTAACTTTTAATAATAAATATGCGGTTTCCTTTTCATTTAAAAATGCAATTTCTGGTGATTCGGGAATAATGGAAGATTATGACTGGTTGAATACAAGTAATCCAGATTATTTGTCAAGATATTCAAGACATACTAATTATATAAACACATTTACTCAAATTGATTTTTATATAAAAAGATTATTTTATCCTGGTAAAAACAAATTTATTTCAATTGCTCCCTGTTTGGGTTTTGAAACTCAAAATATCAGTTTTTCTGGTATAGGCGGCTGGCGAACATACGATACCGAAAACTGGGAAAAAATTCCATTTGAAAATAAAAAGGTAATAACATACACACAAGCTTTCATAGCACCTTTTGTTTCTGTAATTACTGATTTTAATTTTTTAAATTACTTTGAAACTCTTATTAATATTTCTGCAGTTTATATACACAAATTGAATTGCATTGATACTCATCACGTAAAATATGGTGGAATTGTATATAATGACAGAATTGAAGATGCATGGAAATTCAATGCCGAACTTGGATTTTTTTATAAAATAAACAACAATAATAAACTTGGTTTTAAAGGAAATATAAGTTTTATTCCAGATGCCTACGGATTTACCTACTCTTCGACAACAGCAACAACACCAGACTATACCTCAATGGGTGGACTCAGCAGATTTCTCTGGTGCTACAGCGTTGCATATGAAATTAAATTCTAATTCTTACACTCGTAATTCTACGTTGTGAAATATCTTCAACAGTAAACAAAACTTTATTTTTTACAACGACCATTCCAGCTGTCGGCAAATATCCAAACTGTTCTAAAACCCAACCACCTAAAGTATTCATCTCTTCTGATTTCAGATTCAAATGCAGAATTGAGTTAACCTCATCTAACTTAAGATCACCCGGAACCACAAAAGTGTTAGCATTAACTAACTTAATTTTTTCTTCGGCAGGAATATTGTCGTAAGAATTTTCGTCTGTCATGCGGCCAAACACTACACGGATAATATCTTCTATAGTTATAATGCCTGCTGTCTGGCCCTGCTCGTTCAAAACAACTGCAAATCGGTTTTCGTCTTCGCGAAGTTTTTGCAAAAGTTCAAGTGCACTAAAAGTTCCGGGAACAAAAAGGACATCATCCATCATGCGGCCTGCATAACCTTCACCCGGGTCGGTATTTTCGTTTCCGTAAAGGACTTTTTTATAATTTATAATTCCAACAACATTTTCAGTTTCGCCTTTATAAACTGTAAGTGTTGAAAATCCCGATTCCAGAAATTCCTGAACAACTTCATCGTAAGTTGCTGTTGCACTTACCATGCTTACAAACGAACGATGCTTCATGATATCGGTTGCTTCAAGGTCGTTAAACTTGATGATTTTATTGAGCATGCGGCTTTCGTTTTTTTCTATTGTACCTTCTTTTTCGCCAACATCAATAAGAGTTTTAAGTTCTTCTTCGGTAATAAGATGTTCACGCGGCTTAATGATTTTTTCTACAAGCCACACTGCACCATGCGAAAGTCGTTCAAATAAAAATACAACCGGAAAGAAAAGTTTTTCCAGGGCAAAAAGCGGTACTGCACTCGAAAGGCATTTTTTCTCAGGAAAACGTCCGGCAATTGTTTTTGGAATAATCTGGCCAAAGGTTGTAATAATAAATGCTGTCAAAAGTGTTGGAAGACCTACTCCGCCACCACCAAAGAGTTTTACAACAAGTGCAGTTGCAAGCGCCGAAATAAGTGCATTTAAAAAGTTAGTTCCAATTAACACTGTAGTTAAAAGACGCGGCATATTATCGTGAAGCTTTGTAACAACGCGTGCTTTCTTTTTACCTTCTTCCTGAATGCGGCGAAGCTTAATTTTTGAAAGAGAAATATAAGCCGTTTCGGACGAGGTAAAAAATCCTACAAAAAAAATCAAGAGAACAATTACAACAAAGGTGATGATGTCGAAGAAATCAAGCGTCATTCTTCCACCTCCTTTGCCTGTTTATATATTCTCATGCGTTCAATTCTGTGTGCCTGAATTTTCTTTACTTCAAAGGTCCAGCCTTTAAATTCAATCAAATCACCCGTTTGTGGCATGCGGTTTATTTGTTCTGTAAACCAACCGCCTATTGTTTCGTTAATATCAGAATCCAGCGGAATTTTTAAATCATCCTTGAGCACGCGCAAAAGGACAGAGCCGTTTACTTCAAAATCATGTTTATCTTCTACATTATCAAAATCAAAAACTTTACCGCGCAAAGAATCATCACCAGGCATTGCAAAAATCTCGCGTGAAATATCTTTTTCGGTAACAATGCCGTCGGTACCAGAATACTCATCTACAATAATTGCAATTGACTGATGATTTTCGAACATGAGCTCCTGTACCTGAGACATTGTTTTTGTACCAAGAATAAAAAGTGGCGGTCGCATAACCTGCTGAAGACTAAAATTCTGAGAACAACTTTTGTATTTAATCATATCTTTAAGGTAGATAATACCAATTATGTCATCGATAGATTTTCTACATACAGGAAATCTGGTATGACCAAGTCGTTGCGAAAGTTCAATAATATCACGATAAGTTGCTGTTGATGGAACAACCTTTATTCTTGTTCTTGGAACCATTATGTCTTCAGCCTGCAAATCTGAAAACTTAAAAATCTGATTCATAAAACGGTTTTCATCTTCTTCGATAATTCCCGACTCAGAGCTCATTTCAAAAAAAGTTTTGATTTCTTCTTCGGTATACGATTTTTTATGTTTGTCGGATTTTATTCCAAAAAGACGGAGCATAACTTGTGCAAAAGCTGTAATTACAAAAACAAGCGGATGCATGAGCTTTACAAAAACATTAACAAAACCACTAAGACCATAAGCAATAGGGTCCGGGCAGCGTGTTGCAATTGTTTTTGGAGTAATCTCGCCGAATATAAGCAGAAGTATTGTTGCTGTAAAAGTAGCAATTGTAACGCCCTTCTGACCAAAAAGTGAAAGTGCAATTGAAGTCAAAATTGCCGAAAGAAAAATATTTACAAGGTCGTTTGAAATAAGGATTGTATTTATAAGATGCTCTTTTTTATCAAGAAGTTTACCTACACGAATTGCACGCTTATCTTTATTTTTTCTGAGTATTCGAAGGCGCAGCTTGTTCATTCCCAAAAAAGCACTTTCCGAAATTGAAAAAAGCATGGAAAGCACAATCAGAGAAAAAGCAATTATAAAAAAATACGAGGGTATATCGTCCAAAGCTTATCCTTTATTCCTGGCTTTCGTCGTATTCGGCTGATTTTTCGGCAACAGTTTCAAAATAAGCAATTGCATCTTTTATTGCAGGAGCCTTTGCAGAATGTGGAGCGAGGTCGTAAGCTGTCTGCATATACTCAATAATTCCTTCGTAGTCTGTAGAACCGCTTGCTGTTACAAGATATGCTGCAGTATAAAAGCATTCCTGTTTTTCTTCATCTTTAAGGAATTCGTTGTTTGCAGCAGTAAGATATTGTTTTACGGCTTCTTCAACATCACCTTTAGAATATGCAAACATAGACTGAGCCTGTGCCTGTGCAAGAATAAATTTTCCAACAAGTCCTGTTTCGTTTGTTTTATCAAGGTTGATTGCAGTCTGGACAAGTGGAAGCAGGAAGGTTCTATAGGTTTGATCTGTTGCCATAAAGATTCCATCTATTGCTTCAACCTTTTCAAGAGCGGAACCTTTTTTTGTCTGGACAACAAGTTTATTAAAACGATCAAGTTCACTTGTATAGGAATTAAGCTTGTTTTCTAACAATGATTTATCGGAAAAATCATCACATTCAATTTCTGTAACTACATATCCTTCTTTTGTACATAAGAAAGCAGCAGGCATTTTACTAACACCTAATAAAATTGCCAACTGATAATTTTTCTGCATAATTGTTGTATAAGTATTTGCAAGCTGCTGCTGTTCAGAAGTTGCTCCATCGGGCGCAGACATTTTCTGATATGCATTCTGTGAAAAGTCTGCATGAAAAACAGTATATTTTGAAGGAATTGAAACAATTTCACCATCCTGGGTAAAAGCAATTAGTAATGGTTGATTACTTTTTCCGGCAGCAGTCAAGGCTTCATCATAATCAATAAAACAACCGCAGTCATCCTTTAAGGCTTTGTTTCCGCAGGAAATGAGAAGTGCACAGAGAGAAAGAGCAAAGAGCAGTTTTTTCATTATTAATCCTTAAAGTATGAAACACCGGCAGCGAAGATGTTTTCGCAGGTTGTTTCGTTTTCGTTTGTAAGAGGATTTCCTCCAACGTTCTTGAACAAGTCCATGCTTGCACCGTTCATTGCCATGCCAACACCGCGTTCAGAGTGGCCCATCTTTCCAAGTACGTGTCCGTCCGGCGAAGTAATTCCTTCAATTGCAAAAGCAGAACCATTTGGATTATCTGGCTCGGTAATTGCAGGACGACCAAACTCGTCTACATACTGTGTGAATACCTGACCATTTTCGAACAGGCGTTTTGCAGTTGCTTCGTCACATACAAAGCGGCCTTCACCGTGGCTGATTGCAATAAGGTGATTTCTTGAATCTACAACGCTTGGATGCATTGCCCATGGCGAAGTTGCAGAAACAATGCGTGTTCGTACAATACGGCTGATGTGGCGGCCAATTCTGTTATATGTAAGGGTCGGCATATCCGGAGTCATATCGCGGATATCTCCATACACTGCAAGACCAGTTTTTACAAGTGCCTGGAAGCCGTTACAAATACCAATTACAAGACCGTCGCGCTTTTTAAGAAGGTTCATAACTTCGTCGCTGATGTTTCCGGCCTTCAAAACGTTTGCAATGAATTTTGCAGAACCGTCAGGCTCGTCACCAGCAGAGAATCCACCGCTAAGGGCAAGAATCTGAGTATCACGGAGTTCTTTTGCAAGCTGTTCAAGCGATTCGTTGAGCATATCCTGAGTTTTATTTCTGAGTACTAAAACTTTTGTATCTGCGCCGGCAAGATTAAATGCACGCATCATATCAATTTCGCAGTTTGTACCAGGGAATACCGGCAGCAATACTTTTGGATGAGACTTAGCCTGAACAAAAGCAGGAGCCTTACGAACATCACTCAAAGACGGATGTACACTTGTTGCCCATTCAGGAAGCTCCGGCTGAACTTCGGCACCACTAACGCGTGGGAATACTTCCTTAAGTTTGTCTTCCCAGTTGTCAACACAATCATAAAGACTGATTGAAACTTCTGGGTTTGTAACTCCGGCCAAAGTTGCATTTCTTACAACGATTCTTGGTTCGTCAATTGTTGCACCAAGCTGTGTCAAAGTACCAGCGGCAAAACCTGCCTTTTCGATATCTGAAACATAAGCGCTTGGAACTTCAAGAATGATGTTTCCGTAGGTTGGAAGGAAGAGACCGCGGATATTATTTGCCGGCCCTTCGACAGGCTCAGGGACCGCACTCTTGCCAGGGACCGTGGCGAGATCAATTCTGGCGCCGACCATATTTCCCATAGACATTTTGGTAACTGCTTCGGCAATACCGCCAGGTCCTACAGGGTACATAGAGCTTATATAGCCCTGTTTGTTGAGTTCGTAAATAATATCGCTGTTTTTAAGGAAGGTTTCGTAATCTGGTTCAAGCAAATCAGAATATGGAACACTTACCATAAAGATTCTGTTTCCGTAAACTTTAAATGCACCGCTTGTTACATTTTTTACATCATCATGATTTACAGCAAAGCTTACGAGTGTATGAGGAACATTGATATCTTCAAAAGTTCCGCTCATTGAGTCCTTACCACCGATTGAAGCACATCCGGCTTCTACCTGAGCATCAATAGAACCAAGCAAAGCAGCTGCAGGATAACCCCAGGTCTTTTCGCTTACTGCACGACCAAAGAATTCCTGGAAGCTCAAGCGGCTTGTTCTTGCCTTACCACCCAAACAGGTAATCTTTGCAAGAGAGCTCAGAACGGCAGTTTTTGCACCATGCCAAGGAGACCACTGACCAACACGAGGATCAAAACCGTAAGCCATAATACTTGCAGTGCTTGTTTCGCGCGGAGTCATTACAGGAATCTTTGCAGCCATACCGGCTTCAGGAGTATTCTGATACTTTCCGCCATAAGGGAAAAGAACAGTACTAGCACCAATAGAACCGTCAAAGCGTTCTCCAAGTCCACGCTGAGAACAGCAGGCAAGATCATTCATATTTTTAAGCCATGCATCGCGCAGGTGATTTTCTACGCAGCCTTCGCATTTAACAGGTTTGTCCAGTTCTGCAGCAACGCTTTCCAAAGGATTAAGGAGCGGTGATTTTGCAGGTTCAGCAGGCTGTTCAATAAGAGCAGTTGCTTCGTGGTGTGCACCGGCAGCATCAAGGAATTCGCGTCCAATATCAACAATAGTTTTACCGCGCCATTTCATAACAAGGCGGTTTGTATCTGTAACTTCGGCAACAACAACAGCGTTCAGGTTTTCGTTAGCGGCTGCTGCAATAAAGCGGTCAACATCAGCTTTGCGTACAACAACAGCCATACGTTCCTGGCTTTCTGAAATTGCAAGCTCTGTACCGTTTAAGCCGTCGTACTTTTTTGGAACCTTATCAAGGTCAATTTCAAGACCAGGGGCAAGTTCTCCAATTGCAACGCTAACACCACCTGCACCAAAGTCGTTACAGCGGCGGATCATCAGGCTAACGTCTTTATTGCGGAACAGGCGCTGAATCTTACGCTCTTCTACTGCATTACCCTTCTGGACTTCGGCAGCAGCAGTTGTAACAGATTTAACTGTGTGAACCTTGCTGGAACCTGTAGCTCCACCAATACCGTCGCGGCCAGTTCCACCACCAAGCAAGATAATAATGTCGCCCGGTTCAGGTCGTTCGCGGATAACTGTATCAACAGGAGCGGCAGCAATTACAGCACCAAGCTCCATTCGTTTTGCGGCATAACCAGGATGATAGATTTCTTCTACCTGACCTGTTGTAAGACCAATCTGGTTTCCATAGCTTGCAAAACCCTGTGCTGCTTCACGGCAAAGTTTAATCTGAGGAAGCTTACCCTTCATAGTTGCACTAAGCGGAACAGTCGGGTCTGCAGCACCTGTAATACGCATAGACTGGTAAACCCAGCTGCGGCCAGAAAGCGGGTCACGGATTGCACCGCCAAGACAAGTTGCGGCGCCACCAAAAGGTTCAATTTCGGTAGGATGGTTATGAGTTTCGTTTTTGAACATCATAAGCCAGCGTTCAGTAGCCTTAGGATCGTCGGCAGCGAGAGGCTTTCCCTTTTCGTCTGCAGTATAATGTACGTCTATATAAACAGAACATGCGTTGTTTTCTTCCGAAACTTCCATATCTTCAAGCATGCCGTGCTTTTTAAGATACTTCATTCCAATTACAGCCATATCCATTAAGCAAACAGGCTTATCGGTGCGGCCGGCATACATTTCGGTACGCATGTTATTGTAGTTTTCAAGTGATTTTTTGAACAAAGGAGCGTATGGACCGTCTTCAATCTTAATGTCTTTAAGTTCAGTAAGGAAGGTTGTGTGGCGGCAGTGGTCAGACCAGTAAGTATCGAGTACACGGATTTCTGTTTCAACAGGGTCGCGTCCTTCACCTTTAAAATAATCCTGCAAAAATTTAATGTCTGCATGATCCATTGCAAGGCCCATTTTGTTGCGGTAGGCTTCCAGCGCATCATCATCCATTTTAATAAAGCCTTCAACCACAGGAATATCAGCAGGATTTTCTGCAGTCATCTGCAAGGTTTTTGGCTTTTTGTCGTCAGTAAGACGAGAATCAACAGGGTTTATAAGATAGTTTTTGATTTTTTCAATTTCTTTATCAGAAACTTTTCCGTCCAGAAGAACAATTTTTGCACAGCGAACAACAGGAGGTTCAGAATTAACCTTTACATTTTTAAGACCTGCTCGCAGCAAAGAAATACACTGCTCTGCACTATCGGCACGCTGGTCGTACTGTCCCGGAAGATATTCCCAGATAATTTGGGCCGCACTCTTATGTTTTGGAAGCTTTTCTGTAAAAACAAAATCACTCTGCGGCTCAGAGAAAATGCGTGTGGCAGCAATTTTAGCAACCTCATCACTAACATTTTCAATGTCGTAGCGGTTAAAATAACGAACCCCAGTTACACCAGAAATTCCCAAAAATCCATTAATCTGTGCTAAATAGCTCTTTGCCTCGTTTTCAAAGCCCGGGCGGCGTTCTACATATAAACGGTACATA